>DASXYV010000427.1:0-7427 GCA_036502305.1 Acidimicrobiales bacterium | reverse complement strand
AGCAGATCGACGAGTTCCGCGACCAGGCCAACCGCATGGCGACGGAGCAGGTGCAGCGCAGTTGGCAACCGGCAACCCTGGCCCTCGCCGAGCTGGAGGTCGAGCTGGCGGGGCTCAGGGCACAGCGCCACGCGGTGGTCTCGGAGCTATCCCAGCTCGAGACGGCACTCGAGGCAACTAGGGCCCAGCTGCGAGACCCGGACACCGCCGAGGTGGAGGTCGTGCCCCCGGTTCCCAGCCACGAGCCCGAACCGGAGCATCAGCCATGGGCCTTGATGCCCGTCGAGTGGTGATGATCGCCAGAGTGCCACTTCGGGCGGTGACGCCCGAGACGCCCTAGCCGCCCACCGGGACCTCGAGGGCCTCCATGCCCGTCAGCCACGGGCGGCCGGCGGCGGCCAGCTCCGACCACTTGCCGAGATCGTCGCCGGTCTGGCCCAGGTCCTCCGGGGTCGGCCCGAATCGGTCGGCCAGCGGGCGCAACACCGTGGTGTCGAAGTCGTAGCAGGCGGCCGCGTTTCCCCCCAGGATCTGCTGGGTCTCGTCCACGGGGATGTCGTGGAAGGCGCTGCGCAGCCATTCCCTCGTGTGCGGCCAGGTGCCCTCGGGATGGGGGAAGTCGTTGCCCCACATCAGGTTGCCGACACCGATCTCGTAGCGTCGGGCCAACTCCCGCCGGCGGGTGTTCGACGCTCCGATGAAGCAGTTGCGGTCGAAGTACTCGCTGGGGCGCATGCTCAGGTGCGCGGTCAGCTGCTTGCCCAGCTTCTTGGCCGCGTGCTCCCGGTCGTAGACGATGTCCGAGGTCCACAACAGATCGGGTGCCCAGAAGGCGCCGCACTCGGTGGTCACGAAGCCCAGCGAGGGGAAACGCTCGAAGACCCCGGCCCAGAGGAGGAACCACAGGGGCCGGATCGACCACCACCGGACCTCGGCCACATAGATCCCCACGTGCTCGCCGTACGACGCCCGGTCAGCCGCTCCCGAGTGCACGTGCACGGGCATCTGCAGGTCCGCGCACGCGGCCCAGACGGCGTCGTACTTCGTGTCGTGGTAGGGCTCGTGGGGCTGCCACATCGACGGGATGAGGATGCCGCCGCGCAGTCCCGACTGGCGCGCCCGGTGTATCTCGGCCACCGCCGCCTCGACGTCGAAGATGGGCACGATGGCCACCCCGGCCCGGCGCGCCGGGTTGGTCGAGCACAGCTCGGCCAGCCAGCGGTTGTGTGCCCGTGCCCCCGCCATGAGCAGGTCGGTGGGCACGTCAGCCGTGGCCCCGAGACCGGCACCGAACGGCGCCGACGCCCCGCCCGTCACCGCGTCGGCGTCGGGGAAGATGACCTCGCCGACCACCCCGTCGGCGTCGAGCTCGCGGTCGCGCCGAGCGGCGTCCCAGCCCCCGTGCAGGCCTTCGGCGTTCTCGCTCTCCCACTCCTCGGCGAACTCCTCGTTGCGCAGCCCTCGCTCAGCCATGTCGGCCTCGACCGCGGCGCGCGCCGTGACGTACTCGCCGAACGCCTCGCGATACGCGGGGTCCAACCATTCCCGGTACTCCTCGCTCGGCAGCCCGGCATGACAGTCCGACGAGATCACCATGTACCTGCTCATGCGTGTGCTCCTTCCGCGGACACGAGCGGCGTCGTCATCCCGGTACCGCCCGCAGGTAGGTCGGGTTCTCCCGCTTGAGCATCGAGTCGGCCCTACCCTGGATCTGGCTGTCGGTGTGGGCGCTCGGGGGCAGGATCCAGAAGTCACCGGCGACGACGGCGGCGGCGACCTGCTCGGCGACCTCGTCCGGCTCGGTGTAGTTGGGCTCGATACCGGCGGCCCGCATCTGGGCCTCGATGTCCTCGATCGTCGCGTAGGGGGTCGCCCGCGGCCGCTGCTTGGCCAGCTCCGCCGGCCGGTTGCGCCACGAGGTGAAGATCCCGGTTCGCAGCATGTTCGGTCCCGGGAACAGCACCGAGGCGCCGATCGGCGCCCCCGAGTCCTGGAGCTGGGCGTAGAGGCACTCGGTGAGCGTCACCACGGCCGCCTTCGTCACCGCGTACTGGGGAGTGCCGGGCAGCGGCGACACGCCCCCGTTCCCCGACGACGTGTTCACCACGTGGCCCGCCTCGCCACCGGCCAGCATGGCGGGCACGAAGGCGTTGATGCCGTGGATCACGCCGTAGACGTTCACCCCGAACGCCCACCGCCAGTCGTTCAGCTCGTGCTCCCAGAGCGCCCCCTCGGCGCCAGCGCCGATCCCCGCGTTGTTGCACACCAGGTTGACCGCGCCGTAGCGCTCGAGGGTCCGGTCGCGCAGGGCCTCGACCGACTCGTAGCGGGCCACGTCCGCGGCGATCCCCGTCACCTCTAGTGACTGGGAACGCAGCTCGGCGACGGCCCGTTCGAGGGCGCCCTCCTCGACGTCGGCGAGCACGACCCGCATCCCTGCCCGGGCGAACCGCTCCCCCATGGCCCGGCCGATCCCGCCGGCACCGCCGGTGACGACGGCGACCCCCGCCAGCTCCATCGGCGCTACTCCTCACCCACCGGCGACAGGTCGTCGTAGCGCTGGTGGACGTAGGGCCGGAGCCACTCCCCCGGCACCGTGCCATGGATCTCGCCCCGCTGGACGCTGCTCCGCTCGCCGAGGACGATCGGGCCGGGCTGGCGCACGGGCAGGTCCGCCACCGGGTCGAAGCGCGACTCACGCAGGATGACCTCGCCGTCCACCGCCTCGAGCTTCCGGGTCTGCTCCCGCCGATGGCAGTACACGAGCGCCGGATCGGTATCGAAGCCCTTGCCGTCGGGCGACGGCAGGAACTTGAAGTAGAAGTCGGTGCGGTTCTCCTCCGCCGGCAACGCCAGCTCTCCTGACACGCGCCCGGTCACCGTGACGATGTCCACGCCCATGCGGGAGACGCGGCCCGTCACCTGGTCGCCGTCGCGCTCCAAGGTGACCTGTCCCAGCTTCTTTGGCTCACCGAAGGTCTCCCGTCCGCCGATCACGGACTGCTCGGTGGTCATTGGCATCAGCAGGGCGTAGTAACCGTCGGTCCCCTCGTGCCGAGCGCGCACCGAGAAGCTGCCGGCGCCGAAGGTCGGATAGCCCGAGATGTCGACGGTGGCGATCGTCACCTTCACCTGCGGCTCGCCACCGGGCTCGATCGGCGGCGGCAGCACGGCGGCGATGACGTCGGGATCCGTAAGGTAGGTGGCCACCAATGTCGTCGCCCACACGTCGACCGAGGTCGCCTCCACCTCCCGGTTCCGCAGCTGCTCCTCGGACCTCGCTCCGTACCTGACCGTGGCCATCACGCCCCCTTGTGTCAGTCAGCCGGCGAAGGCCGGGCATCGCACGGCCTCTGCAGGGATCTCCTCGACCGGCAGGACCCGGTCGATCTCCTCGTGGGTCGGGCCCACCCGCGCCGCCACCTCGGACAGGCGGGCCAGGTCGAACCCGTACAGCTGAGCCGCGTTCCCGCCCAGCATCTGCTGCACCTCGGCCGGGTCGATGCCCGCGAACGTGCGCCGCAGGGCGGCGCGGCTGAACGGGAAGCTCGACTCCCTGTGGGGGTAGTCGCTTCCCCACATGATCTTGTCCAGCCCGACCACGTGGCGCAGCGCCGCCTCCGCCGGGCGCATGAAGCTCGACCCGACATAGCACTGCCGCGCCCAGTACTCGCTCGGACGGAGGGACATCTTGCCGACGACCTGGGCGCCCCACTCCTGCTCCTGTGAGCCCGCCGACGCGCCCATGCGGGAGAAGAAGTAGTCGAGGGTGCCCAGAGTCTCCGGGATCCACGACGTCCCCTGCTCGGTGAACACCAGCTGCAGCGAGGGGTGACGCTCGAGGACCCCGCCGAAGACCAGATGCCAGAGCGCCCGGTGGGCCCACCAGGTCACCTCCAGCAGGAACATCACGTTGTCGACGGGCTGATCACCGAGCGGCGGCACCGCGCTCCCGCTGTGGTGGTTGAGGGGAAGGCCAGCGTCAGCGCAGGCTCTCCACAACGGCTCGTACACCGGTGAGTACAGCGGCTCGAGCCCCGACCCCGGTGGCGCCCCGGGAAGCAGGATGCCGCCGGTGAGCCCGACCTCCGCCGCCCACTCGACCTCCCGAACGGCGGCGTCGATGTCGTGCAGCATGATCTGGGCGATACCGGCCCGGCGACCAGGAGCGGCCGCGCAGAACTCTGCCAGCCAGCGGTTGTGGGCCCGCAGCCCGGCCCAGCGCAGCTCGAGGTCGCCCTCGGTCGCGCCCGGCATCTGCACCTTGAGCGAGGGCTCGGGGTAGAAGGGCGGGATCGTGTTGGGGAACACGACCTCGGCGACGATGCCGTCGCGCTCGAGGTCGGCCAGCCGGCGACCGTGATCCCAGTTCCGGCCACCCTCGTCCCCCATGAGGTCCTCGTAGGGGATGGCGTACTCGCGGGCCCAGGTGTCGAAGCGCTCGTGGTAGCGGTGCTCGAGGTAGTCCCGGTACTCGTGCAGCTCGGCTCCACCATGACAGTCGGCCGAGATGATCACGTAGTGTTCCATACCAATGTAGCATTGTTACATGGGTGGTCGAAAGGGTCAACCCAGCCGAGGCCAAGGGCCACGCCCAGGTACCCGGGACGTCGCGCTGTCGCGCGACCAGATCCTGGACACCGCCTTCGAGATCCTCGAGAGCGACGGGATCGAGCGGCTCACTGTCCGGGCGCTGGCGGCCAAGCTCGGCGTCGCCGTCACTGCCATCTACTGGCACGTCGGGGACAAGGAGGCCCTCCTCGACGGCCTCGTCGAGCGGATCATCGCCCAGCTCGGACCCGTCCAGGTTCGTGGCCGCGCCCCCGAGGAGCGGATCATGTCGATCGGCCGCTCGCTGCGCCAGACGCTGCTGCGGCAACCCGAACTCGTTGCGGTGGTCCACCGACAGGGCCGGACGGCGGCGCTCTTCCAGCCCGCTCGCCGGGTGCTGGTCCGCGAGCTCGCCGCCGCCGGACTCGACGGCGCCGAGGCTGCCCTCGCCGTCCAGGCCGTCCTCAACCTCGTCATCGGCTCCGTCCTGGTCGACCGGCAGGTCCAGCGCCAGCCGGCCCAGCGCCAGACGCCCGAGGAGCTGTGGACGACGGACGACGTGCCCGATGCACCGGCCCTCCTCGAGCACCTCACCCACCCCGTCGACGAGGAGAAGGTGTTCGACTTCTCGCTCGCGGTCCTCGTCCGGACTCTCGTCGGCAGGTGAGCGAGAGGCCGCTGGCGCCCGGCTCGGTCTCGATCCGTCTCTATCCCCACAGCGACCTGCCCGCACCCGGCATCGTCGACGAGCTTCAGGCCCAGGCCGCCCTGGCTCGTGACCACGGCTTCGAGGGAGTGATGACGAGCGAGCACCATGGCGGCCTGGCCGGCTACTCACCCAATCCCCTCCAGCTCGCCGGGTGGCTGCTCGAGGCCATGACGGGCGGCTGGGCCGCCGCCTGCCCCCTGCTGCTCACCCTCCGGCCGGTGGCGCTCGTCGCCGAGGAGGTGGCCTGGCTGGCTGCCCGCTTTCCCGGCAGGGTCGGCGTCGGGGTGGCAGCGGGCGCCCTGGCGAGCGACTTCGAGATCATGGGCGTGAGTCAGGAGGACCTGACCGTGCGGTTCGCCATGTCGCTCCACGAGCTGGCCGGCATCCTCGGGGGCACCAGGCCGGGGCGTCTCGCCGATGACCCGGCCGTCGCCCACTGCCGCGTCCACCCCGTGCCCGTCGTGAGCGCCGCCATCGGCTTGACGGCCGCCAGGCGGGCCGCCGACTGCGGCGTCGGCATCGTGCTCGACTCGCTGGCCACCACCGAACGCTGCCGCCAGCTCACCGACGCCTACCGCCAGGTCGGCGGCACCGGGCCGTGCATCCTCATTCGGCGGGCCTGGCTGGGCGATCCGCCCCGGGACCGTCTCGAACGCCAGGTCGACGTCTACCGCGGCTACACATCGGCCGCGGCCCAGTCGCACTGGAGCAGCGACCAGCTCGTCACCGGGACCGATCCCGGCTCGGTCGCCGACCAGCTCGCCGACGTCGCTGCTCGAGCTGGCGCCGACGCGCTCAACCTGCGCGTGCAGGTCCCTGGCGTGACACCGGCAGCCGCCCGCGACCAGATCCTGGGCCTCGGTGACGAGGTGCTGCCGCGGCTCCGCCGACAGCTGGCGGTGACCTGAGGTAAGCAGGGCGACATGGACAGCGCCAGGCTGGAGGCGTTCAGCGACGGGGTCTTCGCCGTGGCCATCACCCTGCTCGCCCTCGACCTGGCGGTGGCGGGGCCCGGCCACGGCACCCTCGCCCATCAGCTGGCGGACAAGTGGCCCGCGTTCGCCGCCTATTTCATCAGCTTCCTCACCATCGGCATCATCTGGGTCAACCACCACACCATCTTCAAGAACCTGTCCGACATCGACCGGACGCTCCTGTTCCTCAACCTCCTGCTGCTGTTCTTCGTGGTCAGCATCCCCTTCGCCACCTCGACGATGGCGAGCTACGTGACCCTCGGGGGCACCGATTCCCACCTGGCCGCGGCGATGTTCATGGGGGCGTTCGAGGGCATGTCGATCGCCTTCGCACTCATCTTCTGGTGGTCGGTCCGCCACGAGCACATGAAGGTCCCCTTGTCTCCCGACGACGCCCGTCGGGCGCTGGCGCGGTTCAGCCTGGGTCACATCGGCTACCTAGCCGGCATCGGCATCGCCTTCGTGAGCGCGCCCGCCACCCTCGTCATCAGCGGCGTCGTCGCCGCCTACTACGTCTTCGAACAGACCCCCAGGCGGGATGCGGCAACAGACGCACCCGGAAGCGTCTAGAGCGAGCACGGTCCGTCCAACCCGGCCACAGCCGAAGACCGGGCCGGGCTGAACGGATGGCAGCGGCGGGTGACGCGGGTCAGGCCGTCATCTGCGCATGAGGGTTCTTCGGGGGACGCCCGCGCTTGCGCTTGAACGGCAGGATGCGGCCGTTGGCGAAGAGCTGGCCGCCCCACACACCCCAGGGCTCGCGCCGGTCGAGCGCACCCTCGAGGCAGGGGACGGCAAGCGGGCAGCCGGCGCAGATCGCCTTGGCCCGGGCGATGTCGTCGAGCTGCTCGGAGAAGAACAGCTCGACCGTGCTGGCAGTTCCGTCGCGACAGCTGGCCTGATCCCAGTCGGCGCCTGACCGCGCGTCGATGAGCAGGGCCTCGATGCCTCTGGCTTCTTGGGCTGCGGCGAGCATCTCGCCATCCCCTTTCGGTCAGGATCGGATCTCCGGACAGCCGCAGCGAGCTGCTCGGAGGGAAACAAAAAGGCCGCCGGAGAATCCGGCGGCCTCTGAGCCAAGCTCTGGAGCGGAGGATGTCTATCCAGTGGCTGCTCCAGCCTGGCTCGTCGGCCGCACGGCCTTGTCGGCGTTGGCGGTCATATGCCCCTGGTGATATGCCGAAAACGGCGAC
>DASXYV010000426.1:0-4299 GCA_036502305.1 Acidimicrobiales bacterium | reverse complement strand
ATGAAGGGCCAGCGCATCTTCCGCGCCACCGCCTCCGGCCGCCGGGAGGGTCACCTGGTCCGGGAGATCTGCTACGGCCTGGGCTTCTTCGAGAACAGCCTGCTGGTCGAGGAGCCCGCCGACCCGACGGCCTATGTAGTTGGGGTCGTCTCAGGGGACGATGTGGCCCCACGTGCGGCCCGCCTTGATCGAGGCGATCAGGCCCTGAGTGACGCCGAACTGCGCGGCGATCTGGGCTTGGGTGAGCTGCCCTCGGCGCGTACGACCCTTGCCGGTCGCGGTCAGGGCGAGCAACTCCTTGATCCGGCGGACCTGAGCTTCGGTGAGCTTGCTCGCGGGGTTCGTGGTGCCCGTCAGGCTCCGGCCACGCACGACCATGTCCCGGGAGTTGTCTCCGAAGCTCCCCAGTACCCAATGGCGAGGGTTATGGCACAGCGGGACGTCGCAGGTATGTCGGACAATCGCGCCCGGCGGAATCGGGCCGACGAGCTGGGCGTAGCCCCAACGGTGCGATCGAACGCTGCTACGCCGCGCGTCGTCCAGGGACAGGCGTCCGTACCCGTTCTCGAAGGTCCCGCCGGTCCAGAGATGGCAGGCGTCAGGGCCGCCGCTGGTGTCGACGTTGGCGAGGTAGCGAGAAAGTACAGTCACGAGGGTCAGCGTAACGCCTACTTCCTCGGCGTGGACGACCGGGGCCTGAACGTCACCGCGACCGCGCACGGCGTCTACGCGCCCGAGCTGGAGCCGTACGAGCTCACCCCGCGCGAGGGCGCAGCCGGGCCGAAGTACCCCGACCCGGCCGATCACCCGTTCTTCAAGGAGCACCCGAGCCACCCGGACAACATCGTCGCCTCTTGGGACCGCGCCGACGACGGCAAGAGGGCTCAGGGGATGCGCTGGTACTCCGACGCGCACCACGTGGCCAAGGCCATCGCCGGGGGCGACGCGGCCAAGGGTGCGGGCGTGCTCGCGGCCTACAGCCCCAAGGCGGCCTGGCCCTCCAACATGTTCAACGCCGCCCGCTCGCTGCACGAGGGACGCGCGCTCGGCAAGGGCGAAGGCGACTCGATCATGGGCATGCACCAGCGGCTCGCCCAGAAGATGATCGGGGACGAGGAGAACGAGCCCCAGCACCACTCCAAGGTGCTGAAGAGCCCCAAGATCTCCGACTTCGCTCACCTGATCGAGCACGGTGGCGATGAGGACGCCGACAAGCACACCCGCGTCGTGGTCGACCGGCACGCCATGTCCGTGGCCACCGGCCACCGGATGACGACCAAGGATCTCGAAGACGCCCCGCTGGGCTCGCGGCACTACTACGAGCACGTGGCCAACCACTACCGGCAGGCGGCGGCTACCATCGCGGAGAAGGCGGGTCATCCCGTCGCGCCGCACCAGGTGCAGGCCGTGACGTGGCTGGTCCAGCAGCACGAGAACATCGCCCACGACCTCGCTCAGGGCGGCCCCGGTGGCAAGGGGCGCCAGACCCGCGACCGCAACATGTGGAAGCGCTGGAACGAGCAGGGCCCCGGCTACGTGTCGGAGCCGGGCGAGGGCAACATCCACATGCTCGACCCGCACGCGCCCAAGACCGGCGGGCGCATCGGCGTGGACGACGCCGACTCCGGCCGCAAGATGGTCACCCTTGTCGGCGACGGAGGCAAGGGCGGCGCGGGCAACCTGATCCGCGAGGACGGCCGCTGGCAGGTCGAGAACGAGTACGGCGAGCACGTCGGCGAGGCCGCCCGCGTCCCGCAGGCCCTGAAGCTGCTCACCGAGCACTACGACATGCCGGGCCCTCACGAGGTCGAGCACACCGACACCTACGGCCGTACGACCAAGACCTACACGCTGCCGACCAGCCGCAAGACCTCGGGCCTGAACGACGTCGTGGCGCCGCCCGAGGTCGACACCCTCCGCAACGAGGAGTGCCCGGTCTGCGGTGAGACCGAGGTCTATGACGGTGAGCGGTGCCCGGTGTGCGGCTTCGTGGCGCCGCCGGAGATGTTCCGTGACCCCAACCTGGAGATGGCCAAGCAGGTCGATCTCCGGGGCGGCCAAGAACAGATGAGCCCCGGGCAGGCGCCCGGCCAGGCCAACCCCGATGTGCCGGGCGGCGGCCTGATCGATCCGTCCCAGCTCGGCGACTCTCCGATGGCCGACCAGCTCCAGCACCCGGACCAGATGAACCCCAACGGCATCCCCGAGGGGCCGATGGGCGAGCCGGGCACGCCGGGCGACGGCGTCCCCGACCTGTTCTGTCCGGCGTGCGGCGAGGGCTTCGACGCGGGCCAGCCGATGAGCACCGACGGCGACCCGGGAACGGTGGACGCCACCGGGCCCACTGAGGGCATGCCGTGCCCCAACTGCGGCCAGTCCACCTTGCTCAGCCCGGACGACATGCAGGCGATGGAGCAGATGGGCGAGCAGCCGATGGAGGCGGGTACGCCCGAGGAGGGCAACACCGGCGGCGGCGAGCTGCCGCCCGGCACCGCGCCGCCCGAGGGCGAGGGGCCTCCGGAGCAGCAGGACGAGGAGGAGGAAGAGGCGCCGGAGCACGACGACGATTCCGACGAGCCTCCTGTGGATGATGATGACCGGCCCTCGAAGGGGCGAGACGACAAGAATTCCAAGGGAGCGTCCTCCATGAGCAAGTCCGTCGAGGCGGCCGTCGGCGGCCTCATGCGTGAGCTGGCGATCATCCGTGCCCAGAACGAGCTGATCGCCAAGGCGGCCGGGCTCGACGACCAGTTCGCCGAGATCCGCCGTCAGGCCGACATCAACAACCCGGCCAGCCCCGTCCCGGACCCGGGCGAGGAGCAGGCCCCCGAGAGCACCGAGCAGGCCGTCACGCCGGAGGCGATGGACGACCCGCAGCGGCCCGGCCAGACCCCGCAGTCCGTGCAGGGCGTCCCGGCCGAGCAGGTCGACACCCCGCTGCGGCCCGGCGTCACCATGCCGACCTCTCCGGCCAACAACCTGATCGACGTCACCGCGCCGGTCGCCGGTACCCAGACCGGTGAGGTCCCGCTGGAGCAGCGGCGCATCGAGACCGATGTCCGCGTCGGCGACCCCATGGCGGGCGCGGGCAGCGACGAGGCCAAGATGTTCCCCTGGACCATGGGGGCCAACGGCAACGCCGTGGCGGCCAACCGGACCATGGCCTCCATGCGGCTGGCCGAGCTGCGCATCGCGGCCCAGCTCGCCCCGGCGGGCGACAAGTTCGCGCTGACCGCCGCGATCGAGACCGACGCGAGCCTGACGGACGAGGCCATGGCGGCCGAGATCCGTACGCTGGAGGCCATCGGCCGCACGGCCGCCCGCCAGCCGCGCCCGGCCGGTCTGGTCCCGCGTGCGGCGGCCCATGGCGACCGTGGCGCGCCGAGCCTGGCCCCGGCCACCGCCGGTGTCTCCTCGGGCGGCGGCTACGACGACACCGCCGACGCCGACCTGTTCTTCTGAGCTGAGCGAGGGTAGACGTCGACCATGCAGAAGGTGACGATCGCCGCCGGGAAGTCGAACGTGGTGCTTCCCGACGGCAACATGTACCAGGCGGGCGACACCGCCGTGCTCTCTGAAGAGCAGGCGGCGCAGCTCACGGACGACGTCAAGACCAACTATCTCGCCAGCGGCCCCGCACCTGTCACCGCTGGCGACGTAGATTCGGCGCGGGACGAGGACGCCATCATCGGCGACACGGCCTCGCAGCAGGAATCACCAGGACCCATCACGGATACCACCTACGAGTAAGGGCGCGTTGGTGGAGCGTGAGCGGCGCGGCGACTTTGGGGAGAGGGTCGTCGCGCCGCTTTCGCATGTCTAGGGCTGAGTCAGGTAGTCGATGGCGTTGGCCAGCCACTCGACGTTGTCTTCCAGGAGACCGATCGCGCGGTTGCAGTTCCGGCAGAGCAGTCCCCGCACCTTGAGTGAGTCGTGGCAGTGATCGACGGATAGATTCTGCCCAGTTGCGCACGAACGTCGACAGATGGCGCACTTACCATCCTGTTCGGCTTCCATCCGCTCGAAATCTTCGACGGTCAGGCCGTAGCGTTTGAGCCACGCCTTGCGCTGGGAGGCGCCGCTGGTCCGCTCGTAGTACTCCTTCTGATACGTCTTGTACCACTCTTGTCGTCGCTCCGACGTGGCGTGCTGACGCTTGATGATCTTGCAGCGCCAGCGTCGCTCACCCTTGTAGCGGCCTCCGCTGACGATCTGGACCGGACCGCAGTTTGAGCAGACTGCCGTTCGCTCTTCAGGGTCGATCTCAGACAGGTTGTGCACGTGCTTGCCCATAGTGGC
>DASXYV010000425.1:0-2441 GCA_036502305.1 Acidimicrobiales bacterium | reverse complement strand
TCGGTTGAGATCGGGCGGGGCGAGTTCGTCTTCCTCGTCGGTCCTTCCGGGGCCGGGAAGTCGACCTTCATCCGCCTGATCCTGCGCGAGGAGGCCCCTGACCGCGGTCAGATCTGGGTGGCGGGCTGGAACATCGGCCGCTTGCGGCACTGGAAGGTGCCCTACCTCCGGCGCAACATCGGTTGTGTCTTCCAGGACTTCCGGTTGCTGCCGAGCAAGTCGGTGTTCGCCAACGTGGCCTTCGCCCTCGAGGTCATCGGCCGGCCCAAGTCCGTGGTGGCCAGCCAGGTGCCCCAGGCCCTCGACCTGGTCGGCCTCGGTGACAAGTGGGACTGCCTCCCGAGCGAGCTCTCGGGCGGCGAGCAGCAGCGGGTGGCGATCGCCCGGGCGTTCGTCAACCGACCGCTGATCCTCCTGGCCGACGAGCCAACCGGCAACATCGATCCGGGCGGCGGCGCCGGTGTGACGAAGCTGCTCGACCGGATCAGCCGCACGGGCACGACTGTCCTCAGGGCCACCAACAACGACGCCATCGTCAACACCATGCGGCGCCGGGTCATCGAGCTCGACAGCGGCATCGTCGTCCGGGATGAGGACGAAGGCGCCTACGAGGCCGCCGACGCGCAGCTCGAGGAGCTACCCGAGAGCGTGGCCGTCTCCGGCGATCCAACGTCGGCCGGGGTCGAGGGGTTGCGCTGATGGCCCTGTCCCTCGAGTACGTCGCCCGGGAGACGGGCACCAACCTCTGGCGCAACCGGCTCATGACGGTGGCCGCGGTGCTCACCGTCGCCGTCTCCCTCTCCCTGGTCGGCGCGGCGCTGCTGCTCAAACAGGGCGTGTCCACCGCCACCATGAGATGGAAGGGCGGGGTCCAGCTCGCCGTGTTCATGCAGCCGCAGGCGCCCCCCGACCAGACCCAGGCCGTGGAGCAGAAGCTGGGGTCGATGGGAGAGGTCAAGCGGGCGACCTTCTGTGACCAGACGTGCTCGTTCCGCGAGTTCCGCACGATGTTCGCCAACCAGCCGGACCTGGTCCAGAGCGCCACGGCCGCTGACCTACCCCCGTCGTTCCGCGTCGTGGCGCGCGACGCCAACCAGGTCCAGCAGGTCGGATCGGCGGTCCGGTCCTACACCGGGGTCAGGAACGTGGTGTACGCCAAGCAGTCGGTCGACACCCTGCTCAGGGTCACGGGGATCGCCCAGGTGGTCCTCTTCAGCATCGCCGTGGTCCTGCTCGCGGCCGCCGCCGTGCTCATCCTGAACGCGATCAGGATGGCGATCTTCTCCCGGCGGAGGGAGGTGGCGGTCATGAAGCTCGTGGGCGCCACCAACTGGTTCATCCGGGTGCCGTACATGCTCGAGGGTGTGATCCAGGGACTGGCGGGGGCGGTCGTGGCCGTGGGCGTCGTGGCTGTCGTCAGCTTCCTGCTGCGGTACTCGGTGCAGCACTACGACGTGACGCTGTTCCAGTCGATCGTCGTGTCCGGCCGCGATCTGTTCCTCACCGAGATCTTCGTGCTGTTCATGGGGGCGGTCGTCGGAGCCGGCGGCTCGGCCCTCGGCGTTCGGCGGTTCCTCGAGGTCTAGGGCCGGCCCGGGAGGCCGGCCCACAGTGCCTAGCCCTCGGCCGGCCCGCCGAGGACCTCGTCGTTGTCAGCCCCTAGGGGGCGGCCGGACCAGCGGATACGGCCGGGTGTGGCCGAGAGCCGGGCGACGACACCCTGCATCGGGGTGCCCTCCACGTCGCACACCGCGCCCCTCGCCGCCACATGGGGATCGTCGAGGATGTCGGCCATGCCCATGACGGGGGCCACGGCGACGTCGGCGGCGTTCAGCGACTCGAGCGCTTCTGGCATGGTCCTGGCGCCGATCCAGTCACCGACGGCACCATCGACCTCCTCGCGGTGCGCGGCCCGGCCGGCGTTGGTGCGCAGGCGATCGTCGTCCCCCAGCCCGACCAGGTCCAGGAGACGTCGGGCGACGGGCTCCGACGAGGTGCTGATCGCCACCCACGATCCGTCGGCGCAGCGATAGGTGCCGCGCGGGACGGTGTAGGGGATGCCCGATCCCAAGCGGGGCTGCTCGTACCCCAGCACGGCGTAGGCCGCCGGCAGGGGACCCATGACCTGGAGCATGGACTCGAGCAGGTTCGCGTCGACCACCTGACCGACCCCGGAGTGCAGGGCGACCATGGTGGCGAACGCGCCCACGAGCGCCGTCACTTCGTCGGTGAGGGCGACAGGAGGCAGCAGCGGCGCGCCGTCGGGCTCCCCGTTGATGGCGGCGAAGCCGGACATCGCCTCGGCGAGGGTGGCGAAGCCCGGGCGGCCGGCGTAGGGACCGTCCTGGCCGAACCCGGTGATGCGGGTGATGACGAGCCGGGGGTTGCGCGCCAGCAGCACGTCTGGTCCCAGGCCCAGTCGCTCGAGGGTGCCGGGTCGG
>DASXYV010000424.1:0-1602 GCA_036502305.1 Acidimicrobiales bacterium | reverse complement strand
GACGAACTTCGGTGCCCTCCGCTCCTCCAGACCCACCAGGTCGTGGAACACCAACACCTGGCCGTCGCACCAGGGGCCGGCGCCGATACCGACGGTGGGGACCTCCACGGCCTCGGTCACCATTCCCGCGACGACATCCGGAATGCCCTCGAGCACGATGGCGAAGCAGCCGGCGTCCTGTAGCGCGCGGGCGTCGGCCAACAGGGTCCTCGCCGCCTCGGCCTCGCGTGCCTGTACCGTGAACCCTCCCATCACGTGCATGGACTGCGGGGTCAGACCCAGGTGCCCCATGACCGGGATCTCCGCATCGACCAGAGCGGCCACCATGCGCGCCCGGCGACGCCCACCTTCCAGCTTGACCGCCTGGGCGCCGGCCCGAACCAGGGCGGCGCCGTTGCGCACGGTGTCGGCCTCGTCGACGTGGTAGCTCATCCACGGCAGGTCGGCCACGACGAGAGCGCTGGGCCCAGCCCGTCTCACTGCGGCCACGTGATGCGCCATGTCCTCGACGGTCACGTGCAGTGTGTCGTCGTAGCCCAGGACGACCATGGCGAGAGAGTCGCCGACGAGGATCAGATCGACGCCCCCTTGATCGGCGATGCGCGCCGTCGGCGCGTCGTAGGCCGTGACCATCACCAACGGTGGGCTCCCCGTCGCCCGCTTGTGCGACCGCACAGCGGGAACGGTCCCTTGCTGAGCCATGCCAGCCTCCTTCCCGTCCAGCGCCCCACGGCTGCCGGCGGTGACCCGAGTGTACTGTCACCCCAGTGGAGCGCGTGTGCGAGAACTGCGCCGGCGAGGACGACGAGCTGGTCGCCGTGCACCGGCTCTACGTGGTGCCGGAGTCGTGGGACACGCCCGGGTCGACCACGAAGGTCGAGGAGATCGAGCTCTGGTGCTTCTCGTGCCGCTCGCTCTATCCCCACGAGCCCGCCGAGGCGACCCCCGAGCCGTAGGTCCCAGAGCAGAGGCAGTCCGGGATCGGCCGGTCAGGCCCGGTAGCGCCCGCCGACGAGGAACATCTTGGCGAGGTGGTTCCACCCGCACTCCGGGCACACCTCGACCACGTAGCAGGCGAGCTCGCTGGCCCGCTGGGACAGCTTGGCCAGCTCCTGCTCCGTCGTCAGGCACCTCCCGCTCGCGGGAAGACGGGGGCCGAAGGCGAACGAGACCAGCACGAGCTTGGCCTCCTCGCAGATCGGGCAGTCCTCCCCGGTCGACGTGCCGACGTTACGGGCGGCCCGCAGCAGCTCGGGCTGCGCGTCACAGACGTCGAGACGGGACATACGCCCCCGTTTGAGCTCACTGACCACCGAGTTGCGGGCGAGGCGGTAGTCGATGTCGCCCGACAGCCCTGACGACGGGCGGCGGCCCCGCAACGACTGGGGGTGCAAGCTCACGGCGCAAGGCTACCGCCCCCCGCCGGACACCAAGCCCTGACGCATTCGGCCCGAGCACCGCCTGCGAGCCCGTCCGATCGCCGATCGGCCGCGGACTTGCTACCATGTCGATATATCGAGCCGATACATCGACCCCTTCCCGTGACGAGGGGTCGGTGGGGTCGGCCGGGCGGTCGAATCCGGCCGGGTCGCAGGGAACGAG
>DASXYV010000423.1:0-4120 GCA_036502305.1 Acidimicrobiales bacterium | reverse complement strand
ACGTCGTGCACGTCACTGGGGGCGACGAGACCGGAAAGTCCAACCGCAAGGCGTCCGAGCAACTGCGCAAGCTCGCCGTCGATCTCGGCGCCCATTGGGACGAGGTGCAGGCCGACGATCCCGCCCACGCCCTGATCGAGTACGCCCGCAAGCACCAGATCACCCAGATCGTCCTCGGCTCGAGCCGCCGGAGCCGCTGGGAGGAGCTTACGAAGGGTTCGGTGGTGAGGCGGATCCTGCGCGAGGCGGCCGACGCTGATACCGACGTGCACGTGATCGCCCGACGAGACGTCAGCTCGGACGCCGCCGGCTCCCCCGAGGTGACGGTCGAGACGGTCGAGCACGACTGATCAGCCGACCGGCGAGCACCCCAGGCCCCGTGGACACCTGACCCGCTCGATGGGACACTCAGCGTCGGTGTCGACCAGGGGAGAACGATTTGGTCCGGGTGGACGATTCGCCCGGCTGCTCGAACGGCGGCCCCGCTTGTTCTCGTTCGTGGTCGCCATCGTGGCCGCCCGAATCGTGTTCTCAGTGGTCGACATCGGAGAGTCGAGGGCGTCCGGATACTCGTTGGTGATCACGGCGGTGCTGGTGCTGGAGGTCGTGGTGATCTGGCAGCGGGTCAGATTCCATCGCGGCCGCGTCACCGTCGGGCGGGTCGGTGCCGAGGGAAGCGGCCAGGAGCGATTTCTTCGGGTTGTAGAGCGCTACGGGGCGCCGATCGTCTACCTGACTGCCCTGGTCGCGCTGGCCGGTGAGCTGGCGCTGGCTGCACTGGGCGCCTCCCGCGTGGTGCTGCTCGACGTCACCGACGCCGTGCGCTGGGTCGAGCTCGTCCTCCTCGTCGTGGTGATCCTCGTGGCGCGCAGCTGGGACCGACGGTTCCCGGAGGAGCTGTCTGGCGATCCCCCCGATTGACCGGACGCCGTCCGGGGCGCATAACGCCTGGTGGAGGGTGCGGTGACCCCCGCCCGAGCAGACCGCGCCCCGATCACGGCAGCGCCGGATCTGTGACTACCATCGTGGGGTCATGGCCAAGCGTTCACCTGGGAAGCGGGTTGCCCGCGCCGCCGCCACGGGCGGGGGGCGCACGAAGCGGGGCAAAGCGCCGATCGGCTTCTACACGGTTCTGGTTCTCATCGTCGTCCTGGGTGCGGCGACGGTCGGCTACAGCCGCTATCAGCGGACGCATCCCGCCAGCGCGTCGACCCCCAACAAGCCCAGCTCCCCGTCGACCGATCCGCTGAAGGCGCCCGTCCTGGCGTCCACCCAGGCCCAGGCGAACGGCCAGCCCGTCGACGGCATCGCCTGCCAGACGGGTGAGCAGGTCGCTTATCACATCCATGCGCACCTGGCCGTCTACTCGAACGGTGCGCTCCGGGCTGTCCCCAGGGGAATCGGCATCACGCCGCCCACGAACGAGCAGAATTCGGCAGAGGGCCCCTTCATCGCGTCGGGTGGATGCTTCTACTGGCTGCACAGCCACACCCAGGACGGCGTGATCCACATCGAGTCGCCGACTCCGAAGATCTACACGTTGGGGAACTACTTCGACATCTGGCAGCAGCCCCTGAGCTCCACCCAGGTGAGCACGGCGCTCGGCAATGTCGTGGCCTACGTCAACGGCAAGCAGTACAAGGGCGACCCCAGGTCGATCCCGCTCAACGCGCATGCAGTGATCCAGCTGGACGTCGGCTCTCCGACCGTCCCGCCGAAGTCCTTCACCTTCCCGAAGGGGCTCTAGGGCACCTCGCCCAGCGCCGCGCGCCGAGCCGGCCTCCGGCCGTACCGAGGGCGGCGCGCACGTCCACGCGACGGCCGTCGAACCACGGCTATCGCCGTGAAGCGATGGTGGGAAGGGCGGTAGCTTGGAGCGATGGCGATCATCGAGCCTGGCTCGGCACCGGGCAAACGGTTGACTTCGACGCCCGTGGCCTGGCTGACGACCGTTCGAGCGGACGGGCAACCGCAGTCATCGTATGTCTGGTTCCACTTCGACGGGACGGACCTGCTGGTCGCCAGCCGACCGAGCGCGGCCAAGCTTCGCAACATCCGGGCCAACCCGAAGGTGTCGTTCCATCTCGACGGCGACGGCCAGGGCGGGAGCGTGCTCAGTATCGACGCCGTGGCCGAGATCATCGACGAGGATCCACCACCTGAACGCATCGGCGCTTATCTGGCGAAGTACGACGAGGTGATCCGCACCCGGCTGCAGACCACGCCCGAGGAGCTTCGTCGTGACTACTCGAGCACGGTCCGCATCACGCCCTCCAGGGCGCGGGCCTGGTAGGTCGGCGGGCCGGGCGACTAACCGGGGGCCGTCAGTCGGGGAGGAGCGGCACCGACAGGCCCGGGTCGCGGCCGAGCAGCACCGCCCGGGTGACGGCCGTCGAGCCGAAGCGGTCACGCACGTCGTCGAGCGCTGTGTCAAGGGTTGCGCCGAGATGTCCTCCGAACGGCAGCGGTAGCTGGACGGCGCTGCCGTCGTCGAGGTCGCCGACCGCAACCCCCACGAGCGTGAGGCCCTGGCGCTCGATCAGCGGCATCGCCGTGCTCTGCAGCGCTCTCACGGTCGCCAGGATCGTCTGCGTCTCGGCGGTCGCCCGCTCGAGCGTGTGGGACCTCGTGGCTCGCGAGAAGTCGTCGAAGCGCAACCGGAGCACGACGGTGCGGCCGAGCCGCCCGGAGGCCCGCAGTCGACGAGTGACGCGGTCGACGAGGCCGACCACGGCGGCGTCGAGGGCCTCGGGCGAGGTCCAAGAGCGGCCCAGGGCCCGCTGCGACCCGATCGAGCGGCGACGGCGGCCCACCTCGACCGGCCGGGGATCGCGGTCGTGGGCGAGGTCGTGGAGGTGCCGGCCCGACACTCGCCCCAGCATCGAGACGAGCACGTCCTCAGCGAGCTGGGCGACCTCGCCCACGGTGGTGACGCCTCGCTGGCGGAGCTTGTCCGCCGTCACCGGGCCGACGCCCCACAGCCGTTCGACCGCGAGCGGATGAAGGAAGGCCAGCTCGCCGCCGTGCGGCACGACCAGGAGACCGTCGGGCTTGGCCACGGCGCTCGCCACCTTGGCCAGGAACTTCGTCTTTGCCACCCCGACGGTGATCGGGAGTCCGACCCGATCGCGGACGTCGTCCCGCAGGCGCGCGGCGATCTCGGTCGGCGTGCCCGAGATCCTGCGCAGGCCGCCCACGTCGAGGAATGCCTCGTCGATTGACAGCCCCTCGACCAGGGGAGATGTGTGGTCGAAGACCTGGAAGACCGCCTTGCTGGCTTCGGCGTAGGCCGACATCCGCGGCTCCACCACGATCGCCTCAGGGCAGAGCCGGCGGGCCAGGCCGCCGCCCATCGCGGTGCGGACGCCGTGCGCCTTGGCCTCGTAGCTGGCCGCCAGCACGACGCCCGTCCCGACGATGACCGGGTGGCCCCGGAGACCAGGGTCGTCACGCTGCTCGACCGACGCGTAGAAGGCGTCCAGATCGGCGTGCAAGATCGGCCCCTCGCCGGACACGAACACATGTTCCCATATCTGGCAACATCGCCGCAGCGGGCGGCTCTGCACAGGCCCCGAGCGAACGCGTGTTGGTTCTGCCGGGTTACCGCTTGGCGTAGTCGGCGAACCCCTGCCAGTCGATGACGACGCACGGCTCGTCCCCGACGATCCAGGCGTCATGACCGGGCGGGCACACCATGAAGTCGCCGGGGCCGAACTCCATCTCCTCGCCGTCGTCCATCACGATCCTCATCCGTCCGGAGATGAAATAGCCGGTGTGGGCGGCCTCGCAGCTGTCGGTCTTGGCGATCGGCTTGACGTGCTTGGACCACTGCCACCCGGGCTGGAACGTCGCCCGACCGACGCCACCACCTTCGAGATTGACCAGGTCCAACTTCCCGGAGCCCGCCTCGAACGGTCGGGTCTCTTCGGGTGAGTCCAGACTCATGCGAACCATTCGTGCCATGTCCTCGCCTCCCCACGATCAGACAGGTCACGAGTATGCCCGATCCGAGGAAGACCCGCTCGGGATCGGGCTCGACCGAGGCGCCGTGACGCCGGGTCGATCGGGCTCAGGAAGCCTGTTGGTCGATCACCGAGAAGGAGACTGCGCCCTCGGGGTC
>DASXYV010000422.1:0-2409 GCA_036502305.1 Acidimicrobiales bacterium | reverse complement strand
AGGACTTCGCCTCAGCGGCGTGCCGGGGATGGACCGGGAGACGCGGGTGCGCGAGCTGCTGGCCCAGGTGGGGCTCAACCCCGAGCACATCAACCGCTTTCCGCACGAGTTCTCCGGTGGGCAGCGCCAGCGCGTCGGGGTCGCACGCGCCTTGTCGGTGGAGCCCCGCCTGATCGTCCTCGACGAGCCCGTGTCCGCACTCGACGTCTCGATCCAAGCCCAGGTGATCAACCTGCTGGACGACCTCCAGGACCGCCTCGGCCTGTCCTACGTCTTCGTCGCCCACGACCTGAGCGTCGTTCGGCACGTCTCGGACCGCATCGCGGTGATGTACCTCGGCAAGCTGGTCGAGCTCTCACCGGCGGAGGACCTGTACTCGCGGCCCGTGCATCCGTACACGGCCGCCCTCCTGTCGGCGATCCCCATCCCCGATCCCGAGCGCACCCGGTCGCGGCCTCGGCTGTCGGTGCCCGGGGAGCCTCCCAACCCCCTCGATCCACCACCTGGCTGCCGGTTCCACACCCGCTGCCCCCAGGCGACCGAGGTGTGCCGGACCACCGAGCCGCCGCTCACCGCCTACCCGGGCGGGCGGCTGGCCGCCTGTCACCACCCACTCGACGTGACGCCGGCCGAGGTGGCGGCGGCCAGCCGCTCACCCCTGAGCCCGCTCACCGCCGGCGAGAAGATGCCCGAGCTCGCCCCTACCCTGGAGCCATGACAGCGCGAGAGGTCCAAGGCCAGCTGCTCGCCGAGCTCCGACACCAGCTCACCAGCCTGGAGGGCCAGCGCGACGACACGGCGGTCGCCACCTCGGTCGCCGGCCTGACACCCGCGGAGCGGGTCCTCCTCCTGGCGCGGGCCTACCGGCACCTCGCCGGCTCCGGTGAAGGCCGGGCCGCCGAGGCCGTCATGGAGCTGGTGCTCGACGCCATCGGGAAGGAGACTCGCGAGCCCCGCAACGCAGCCCAGCTGGCCGAGGCCTTCGACCTTCTCTCCGGCCCGCCGTAGCGCCAGAGGACCGCTGGAATCTTGCCGCCAGTGGTCATAGTTTGGCTGCGTCGGACGTGCGGCCGAAAGGAGTCCCGGTGGCCGTCTCCAGCACCGACCCGACCTTCTACCGCTCACCCCGGGACGCGGCAGCGGCCGCGCCCGAGCAGCTCGCCTACGTGGCCGCGTTCAGCAGGGGAGGGGGCGGCCGGACCGATGCGCTCACGGTCGTCGACGTCGACAAGAGCTCGAGCGACTTCGGTCGGGTGGTCGGTTGGCTCGACATGCCCGAGGCGGGCGACGAGCTGCACCACTTCGGTTGGAACGCCTGCAGCTCGGCCCTCTGCCACACCGGCCACGACGCGGCCCACATGGAGCGCCGCTATCTCCTCGTCCCCGGCATCCGCTCGTCGCGCATCCACGTGATCGACACCAAGCCCAACCCCCGCCGACCAGAGCTGGTCAAGGTCGTCGACGCCGACGAGCTGGCCGAGGCGGCCGGGTACTCCCGACCGCACACCCTGCACTGCGGACCCGACGGGCTGTACATGAGCGCCCTGGGCGGCCCCGGAGGCGACGGCCCGGGGGGCATCGCCATGCTCGATCACGACTCCTTCGCCGTCCGCGGCCAGTGGGAGGTCGACCGAGGCCCCCAGTGGCTGGCATACGACTTCTGGTGGCATCTCAACCAGGGCGTGATGGTGACCAGCGAATGGGGGACGCCGCGGATGATCGAGGACGGGATCGTCCCGGAGCTGCTGCTCGGCCGCAAGTACGGCCACGCCATCCACATCTGGGACCTCCACGAGCGCCGTCACCTCCAGACCTTGGACCTGGGCGACAACTACCAGATGGCCCTCGAGCTGCGTCCTGCGCACGATCCAGCGAAGGCCTACGGCTTCGTCGGCGTCGTGGTGAACGTGGAGGATCTCTCGGCCTCGATCTGGGCCTGGCATCGGGACGGTGACAAGTGGGGGATCACCAAGGTCATCGAGATCCCCGCCGAGCCGGCCGACGCCAGCGCGCTACCTCCGCTGCTCCAGTCCTTCGGCGCCGTCCCGCCCCTCGTCACCGACATCGACCTGTCGGTCGACGACCGCCATCTGTACGTGTCGTGCTGGGGAACCGGTGAGATGCGTCAGTACGACGTGTCCGATCCGCTCTCACCGACGCTCACCGGATCGGTGCGAATCGGGGGAATCGTCGGTCGCGCACCGCATCCGGCGTCCGACGGGCCGCTCAGCGGCGGCCCGCAGATGGTCGAGGTCAGCCGCGACGGGCGCCGGGTGTACTTCACCAACTCGCTGTACGGGGCCTGGGACGATCAGTTCTACCCCGAGGGCGTCGGGTCATGGATGGCCAAGCTCGACGTCGACCCGGGCGGTGGGATCACCTTCGATCCCGAGTTCTTCGTCACCGACT
>DASXYV010000421.1:0-4640 GCA_036502305.1 Acidimicrobiales bacterium | reverse complement strand
GGAGAACGCCGAACTTGTCCTCGATGCGTGACGGCGCGCGCCCATCGCGACGGCTGGCTCGGCTGGGGGCAACGGCGCTGACGAAACGATTCGTCGCCGTCGCTGCATCTGGTCTCTCGACCTGGTCGCGAGCCAGCCTGCCTCGCCTTCGCCGGTCGATCCGTCTGAACCCGGTGGCGCGTCGGCGCCTCCGCGCCGCACCCGTGTGGGCAGGGGCCGCGGCCGTGCCCGTGGGCGTGATCATGCTTGCGATGTCGCTGAACCGGGTGCATGACCCGGGTCCGCAGCAACCGTTCGCGGCCGGCGCCTCCCACCGTCCGATCGCCGACATGGAGGCGACGGCACCCGCCGTGGCGCTGCCCCCCGCCACGATGACACCGGCCGCGGCACCTCCCGCCGTCACGGCGACGCCAGCACTCCGGCCCCACGAGCTGTTCGGCTTCGCGCCGTACTGGACGCTGCCCATGGCTGGCGGCTTCGATCTGCGGGCCCTCACGACGGTCGCCTATTTCGGCGTCGACATCGCTCCCGATGGGTCCATCATCGGGAGCGGTGAGGGCTGGTCCGGATACCAGAGCCAGGATCTCGCCCAGCTGATATCGGCCGCTCACTTTGCGGGCGACCGGGTCGTGCTCACGGCGAAGTCGTTCGACCAGGCGACCCTGCACCGGCTGTCGTCGGACCCGACAGCCGCGGACCGTCTGGGCTCGCAGCTGGTCCAGGCGATCCAGGCCAAGGCCATGGATGGAGCCAATCTCGATCTCGAAGGACTGGGCGGCGCCGATCGCACCGGCGTGGCGCAGCTCGTGGGCGCAGTGTCGGCTCGATTGCACGCCGTCAACCCCCACTGGCAGGTCACGGTCGACACCTACGCGAGCTCGGCGTCGAACCCGAACGACTTCTTCGACGTGCCTGCGCTGGCTCGAGCGACGGACGGTCTGTTCGTCATGGCCTACGACATGGAAAGCTCCGGCGCCGCCAGCCCGAACTCCCCGCTCAACTCCTACGCCGCCAACATCGCCCAGTCCATGACGGCCTATCGCTGGGCGGCTCCATCCTCGAAGATCATCCTCGGGCTTCCCTTCTACGGCTACGACTGGCCGACAGCCAACAACGCTCCGAACGCGACGGCGACCGGCGGTCCCGCGCCCGTGGGCTACGGCCGGATTCGCACCGCTGGTCTGCCCACCTACTGGGACCCGAGGGGGTCGGTGCCCTGGACCGCCTACCAGGTCGGGGGCCAGTGGCACGAGGCGTACTACGACAATCCGCAGTCCCTCGCCATGAAGGCCTACCTGGCCGACGCGGACGGCCTGGGCGGGGTGGGGATCTGGGCCCTCGGCATGGATGGCAACGACCCGGCCATGACGGCGGCCCTGCTGGGCAGGGCCCGGCCGCTCAAGCTGCCGACGGGCCCGTCGACGCTGTCCTCCTCGACGCCGCCCCCGGCCGCACCCACTCCCGCTCCTGGTCCCGGGGGTCCGCCCGGCGGGCCGCCGCCATCTCCGTCACCGACATCTCCGCCGCCGTCGAGCCCTCCGCCGCCGAGTGGTGGGGGATCGCCGCCACCGACCTCCTCGCCGATCCCCCGGGTGACCGTGCCGTAGACGCTCTCCTGTCGCGCCGCCCTCCCGGGGCGGCGGCCCGCTAAGCTCCCGTTGACGTGCACGTCAAGTTCTGATGGGCGAGAAGGGTGTGGACTGGCGGCGAGGAGGTCGTAGGTTGCGCGTAGGGGCGAGGTCAACGGCGACCGAGCGCAAACGAGCCCATCCGGACGGTAGCGCCGCGGATCGCTACAAGTGGACGGCGCTGTCCAACACGACGCTCGGCGTCTTCATCGTCCTGATCAATCAGTCGATCGTCATCATCTCGCTGCCGTCCATCTTTCGGGGCATCCACCTCGACCCGTTGCAACCGGCCAACATCGGCTACCTGCTGTGGCTGCTCATGGGGTTCCTCGTCGTCACGGCGGTGTTGGTCGTGACCTTCGGGCGGATCGGCGACATCTTCGGACGCGTGCGGATGTACAACGCCGGCTTCCTCGTGTTCACGATCGCCTCCATCGGTCTGTCGGTGGTGCCGAGCACCGGATCGGCCGGCGCCCTCGAGCTCATCTTCGGGCGCATCGTCCAGGGCGTCGGCGGCGCCCTGCTGATGGCCAACTCGACGGCGATCCTCACCGACGCCTTCCCGCAGGAGGAGCGGGGTATGGCCCTGGGCATCAACATGGTTGCCGGCATCGCCGGCGGGTTCATCGGCTTGATCGTCGGTGGGCTGGTCTCCGAGATCGACTGGCGACTCGTCTTCCTGGTGAGCGTGCCCGTCGGGGTGTTCGGCACCGTGTGGGCGTACCTGAAGCTGAAGGATGTCGGCGAGCGGGTGAAGGCCCGGACCGACTGGTGGGGCAACGCCACCCTGGCAGTGGGTCTGGTTGCCATCCTGGTGGGCATCACGTATGGCATCCAGCCCTACGGAGGCCACTCGATGGGTTGGACCAACCCGATGGTGCTGGCCGAGGTCGGCGGCGGCGTGGCCCTGCTCCTGCTGTTCGCGTGGATCGAGACCAGGGTCCCGGAGCCCATGTTCGACCTGGGCCTGTTTCGCATACGGGCCTTCAGCAATGCCGGAGCCGCCAACCTTCTGTCAGCGGTGGGGCGCGGTGGACTGCAGTTCATGCTCATCATCTGGCTCCAGGGCATCTGGCTACCGCTTCACGGCTACAGCTTCGAGCGGACGCCGCTGTGGGCCGGGATCTACATGGTGCCGTTGAGCGTCGGCTTCCTGTTGACCGGACCCGCGGCGGGATTTCTCTCCGACCGGTTCGGCAACCGACCGTTCGCGGTCGGGGGCATGGTGCTGGCGGCGGCGTCGTTCGCGTTGCTCATGTTGCTGCCGACCAACTTCGGCTATGTGGGGTTCGCCATCCTGCTGTTTGTGAATGGGGTCGGCAACGGACTCTTTGCGGCCCCGAACACGACGAGCATCATGAACGCGGTACCTGCGGCCCAGCGCGGCGCGGCGTCGGGTGTCCGGGCCACGTTCATGAACACCGGATTCGTGCTGTCCATCGGGATCTTCTTCTCGCTCATGATCGTCGGGCTGGCCTCCCGTCTTCCGGCTGCGATGCACGCCGGTCTGGTCGCCCAGGGTGTGCCGGCCGCCGACGCCTCCAGGGTCGCAGGGCTGCCGCCGGTGGGAAGCCTCTTCGCCGCCTTCCTCGGCTTCAACCCGATGAAAACGCTGCTCGGGCCGCACGTGCTCAGTGCGCTGCCCGCCTCGAACGCGGCGTATGTCACGGGCAAGTCGTTCTTCCCGTCGCTGATCTCTGGCCCGTTCCACTACGGCCTGGTGATCGCGTTCAGCACCTCGGCGGTGATGTGCTCGGTGGCGGCGCTGGCGTCGTGGCGGGCCGGCAGTGGCAGGGCCCCGAGCCGTCGCCGTCGGGAGCCGGCGATCGACAAGCTGGCGGCGGCCGAGGCGGAGGCGTGGGTGGGAGCATGACCGACGGCGCCCTTCGCATCGGGGAGGTGGCCACGCGCGCCGGTGTCTCCTGCCGGACGCTGCGGTACTACGAGGAGCTGCGACTACTGGCCCCGTCGGGCCACAGCGCCGGCGGAGCGCGCCGGTACACCGAGGACGACCTCGCTCGCCTGCTCCGCATCAAGGAGCTGCAGGACGTGATGGGCTTCGACCTGGAGGAGATCGGCGCCATCCTCGGTGCCGAGGATCGGCTCGCCGAGCTGCGGACAGAGTGGCGCGGTGGAGCCCGGCCCGAGCGCCAGGACGAGATCCTCGCCGAGGCGGTCAAGATCAACGACCGGCTGCGCCAGCAGGTCCGGGAGAAGCGGGCCAAGCTGGACGAGGTGATGGCCGAGCTCGAGGCCAAGGCGCGCCGCTACCGGGAGCTCGCCGGCGGGTCGTCTACCCCGGGCTGACCTCGTCCGGCGTCACCAGGTCGGGGCGCAGACCCGAGGAGGGGCCCGGCTATCGTGAGGCGACCGGCGGCGTGGCCGAGTGGTTTAGGCAAGGGCCTGCAAAGCCCTCTACCCGGGTTCGATTCCCGGCGCCGCCTCCCTCCCGTGACCCAGCTATAGTGCCTGGTCAGGGGTTGTTTTTGGTTTGACCGTTAGTGACCGAGACAGACCGCAAGTGACCCCCAGAACCCCCTGGTTCGCTCCCTGCGTGCTCCCTGCACGCTCCCTGAGGCAGATCGGAGGTTCGAGGTGGGGTTCATCGAGAAGCGCGACGGCCGGTACCGCGCCCGGTACCGCGACCCAATCGGGCGGCAGCGGTGCAAGACGTTCAGTCGCCGCAAGGACGCCGAGCGGTTCATGAGCGAGATGGAGGTCGACCTCCAGCGAGGGCAGTGGATCGATCCGCGCGGCGCGGCGGTGCCGCTCGCCCATTGGGCCGAGGAGTTCCTTGCTCTCGCACGGCGTCTGTCACCGACCACCCAGGAGACCTACCGGCGTGACCTGACCAAGTACATCCTGCCCAGGTTCGGCTCGTATCGCCTCGGCCGGTTGCCTGCCGACGAGATCGAGAACTGGCTCAATGACGAGGTCGCGGCGGGGATCGCACCAAGTTCGGTTCACCGCCACTACCGAGTCCTGCGGCGAGTGCTACAGGTGGCGGTGGAG
>DASXYV010000420.1:0-4186 GCA_036502305.1 Acidimicrobiales bacterium | reverse complement strand
GACGGCGCCGCCGTCGACAGCGAGAGCGTGGCCGACCACAAAGGAGGCCTCGTCGGTGCACAGCCACACGACGGCGGCGGCGATCTCGCCCGGGGTACCGAGGCGCCCGATGGGGGCGCTGCGCGCCATCATCTTCTCCATTGCAGGATCGCCACCCATGAACGCCTCGAGCATCGGCGTCCGGGTGCTGCCCGGACACACGGCGTTGATCCGGATCCCTGACTTCACGTACTCGAGGGCCGTGGCCTTGGTCAGCCCCACGACGCCGTGCTTGCTGGCCACGTAGGCGGGCAGGCCGGGGAACCCCATCAGCCCGGCGCCCGAGGACGTGTTGACGATGGCTCCGCCGCCCTGGTCGACCATGGCCGGGATCTGGTGCTTCATGCACAGGAAGACGCTCCGGAGGTTGAGCGCCAGCACCCGGTCCCACTCCTCCTCGGGGTAGTCGGCCGTGAACGCGGTGGCGCCCGACGTCCCCGCATTGTTGTGAGCGCAGTCGAGCCGCCCGTCGGTGGCGACCACGTCGGCAACCATGGCCGCGACCTCGTCCGACTTGGTCACGTCGTAGGAGACGGAACGGGCCGTGCCGCCCGCGTCTGTGACGGCCCGGACGGTCTCGGCCCCTCCGGGCTGGTCCACGTCGGCAACGACCACCGCGGCTCCCTCATCGGCAAAGGCGAGGGCGGACGCGCGGCCGATGCCAGACCCGCCCCCGGTGACGAGGGCGACCTTGCCCTCTAGTCGCGTTCCCATCTTCTACCTCGACAACCGTTGCCGGAGCTCGTGCTTGAGCGTCTTACCCGTCGGGTTGCGGGGTACGACGTCGACCAGCTCCAGCTGCTCGGGCGCCTTCTGGATCGCCAGGCCCTGGCCGGTGAGGAAGGCGACGATCTCGGCGAGCTCGAGGGGCTCGGATCCCTCCTTCGTCGCCACCACGGCACAGCACCGCTCGCCGAGCGCGGGGTCGGGCAGGCCGACGACCGCCACGTCGGCGACCTTCGGATGCTGGTAGAGGAGGTCCTCGACCTCCTTGGCGCTGATGTTCTCGCCCTTGCGGATGATCACGTCCTTGAGCCGCCCGGTGATGGCCACGAAGCCGTCGTCGTCGACGACGGCGAGGTCTCCGGTCCGGAAGAACCCGTGCTCGTCGAGGGCCTCGGCGTCGAGGCTGGCGTCGACGTAGCCGCGGAACAGCTGGGGCCCCTTGACCCGAAGCTCGCCCTCCTGCCCGGTGCCGACGGGGACGCCGTCGATGCTCACGATCTCGAGTTGCACACCGGGCGAGGCACGACCCTCGGTGTTGGCGAGCTTGTCGTCGGGATCGCCCACCGCGCCCATGGACAGGATCGGGCACTCGGTGAGCCCGTAACCGGACACGATGCCCACCCCGCCGAGCTCGGCCTTCATGTCGTAGTGCAGCTGGGGCGGCTTGGGGGCCCCGCCGCCCGGAAAGGCGCGCACCAGGGGGAAGATCGGCGTTCTCGGCTGACGGCGCTGGGCGTCGAGGTAGGCAAGGTGGAAGGGCGTGCCCGACCCGGCCAGGGTCACGTCCTCGCGGGACAAGACGTCGACGGTCTCGGTGGGATCGAAGCGCTCGACACACGCGTTGGCGCAGCCCGTCATGAGGCTGGAGAAGAGCCAGGTGATCCCCCCGATGTGGGTGAACGGGAACACCAGCGCGCTGCGGTCCTCCGAGACGAGGCCCAGGGCCACGTTCATGGCCACGGCGGCGGCGGCGATGGTGGCGTCGGTATGCCGGGCGCCCTTGGGATCGGCGGTGGTGCCCGAGGTGTAGAAGACCCACGCAGTCGGGAGGCCGGCCGCCGAGCCCGGCACCGGCGGGGGCGGCGGCAGGGCAGACGGATCGGCTTGGGGCAGCGCCCGGTCGACCACGAGCACGTCGAGGTCCTTGCTGTCGGCGGCGATGGCATGGGCCATGGCCGGGAAGTCGAAGCCGCGCCACACCGGCGGCACGACGAGCAGGCCGGCGTCGGTCTGGGCTGTCATGAAGCGCAGCTCCCGCTCCCGGTAGATCGGGAGCACAGGATTTTGCACGGCGCCCAGGCGGGAGAGGGCGCCGACGAGCACGAGGGACTCGAGCCAGGTCGGGAGCTGCCACGACACGCCGACGCCCTCGGCGACCCCGAGGGCGGACAGACCGGCAGCCGCCCGTTCGGCGGCGCGCCGGTACTCGCCGAAGCTGAGCCGCCGGCCCGACTCGTCGACCGCCATCAGCTCGTCGGGGGTCTCGCGGGCGCGGCGCTCGATCAGCGCCCACAAGGTGCCGTCGGTGAAGCTGCTCCCGTCAGGCGGGCTCGGGCTCATCTATCGCGACCCCCTACTTGACGGCCACCGGGTTGACCGGCGAGCCCACGGCATTGGTGAAGGGCTGGGGCGAGGCCTCCAGCAGGAACTCGTGCACGCCGTCGGCGGCACAGTCCTCGGCCAGCCCGTCGAGCACCCAGTTCTGGCCCTGGGTCATGCCCATCTCGACCAGGTGCAGCAGGTGGACGGGCAGGATTGCGGCGTCGTCCTCGCCCGGCCACACCTCGAAGGTGAGCGTGTCGGTCGCCACCGCGGCGACGTCGCGGCGGCGGAACCATTCGACGGTCATCGTCGACAGACCCGGCGCCGGAGCCCCGTACCCGGCCTTGTCCCCCTGCGCCAGCAGGTCCATCTGCCCGGTGCGCACGAGGACCACGTCTCCTGGTCCCACTTCCAGCCGGGCGCGCGCCTCGGCGGCGTCGAGATCGGCGCCGGTGATGGCGTAGCCCCCCTCCAGCCGATTGGTCCCCAACGCCCGGGCCACGTCGAGCAGCACGCCCCGGCTCACCAGCGTCCTGATCTTGTGGATCCCGCACACCGACGCCCCGAAGGCGGTGACACTCGACGCGGCGTTGCCGTTGTAGAGCCGCCCTTCGTAGCTCACGTGCCCGAGCCCGTCCCAGTGCGTGGCGCACTGGAGCCCCATCACGACCATGTCGTCGCTGGAGCAGAAGTCGGCCGGGTCGCCCGTGAGCGGCGTGTTGATCTGGACCATGGCCCGCACCGGGTTGATCCGGCCGGGGATGATGCCGGTCTGGATTCCCTCGGCCTCCGACAGCGGAAGGGCGAGCGAGAAGGCCCGACCCGTCCTCACGCAGGCGGCCGCCCGCTTGCGCACCTCCGGGGTGATCAGGTTGATGGTGCCGATCTCGTCGTCGGACCCCCACCGCCCCCAGTTGTTGACCTTCTTGGCCAGCCGGTGGAACTGCTCCGGGTACGCCATCAGGGGATGAGCACGCCTCGGGCCACCTTGCCGTCGGCCATGTCCGAGAACACCGTCTCGACCTCGTCGAGGGGATAGGTCCGCGTCACCAGCTCGTCGAGCTTGAAGCGGCCCTGTCGGTAGAGGTCGACCACGATCGGGACGTCGACATGGGGTCGGGCCGAGCCGTACCGCGAGCCGAGGATGCCGCGGTCGATGTGGGTGAGGGCGGCCACACGGAACGACGCCTCGGTGGTGGGCGGCGGGACGCCGATGATCACGCAGTTGCCGCCCCACCCCAGGATGTCGATGGCCTGGCGGAGGACCGCCGGGTGGCCGACGCACTCGAACGAGTGGTCGACGCCGTCGGGGACGATGTCCTTGATCGCAGCTACGGCGTCGACGGCGCGCGCGTCCACGAACTCGGTTGCCCCGAAGTCGCGCGCGATCTCCTCCTTGGCGGGATTGGCGTCGACGGCCACGATGCGGACGGCGCCAGCGATCCACGCCGCCTGCACGGCGTTGAGCCCGATGCCACCGACCCCGAACACGGCCACGGTGTCACCGCGGCCGACCTTGGCCCGGTTCCAGACGGCGCCGGCGCCGGTCAGAACCCCGCAGCCGATGAGAGAGGCCGCCTCGAGGGGCACCGCCGGGTCGATCACCACGGCCTGGCTCTCCTTGACGACGGTGTGCTCGGCGAAGACCGAGGTGTTGGCGAACATGTAGGCGGGCTCGCCCTTGTAGGTGAATGGTTGGGACGTCTTGCCGAAAGTGTCGCGACAGTGGGTCGGATAACCGCTCTCACAGGCGTCGCACTGGCCGCAGTGGCCGAGGGTCACGAGCACGACGTGATCCCCGGGCTTCACCTGGGTGACGCTCGATCCCACCTCCTCGACGACCCCGGCGCCCTCGTGGCCCATGACGAGCGGAGTGGGG
>DASXYV010000419.1:0-3125 GCA_036502305.1 Acidimicrobiales bacterium | reverse complement strand
AGGTCGGCGACGGTGCGATCCTCGGCGACCCGCGCGATCACCGGTGGGTCGTGGGCCCGGAGGGCGGCGGTGTGGTCCCCGTCGAGAGCAACGCCCGCCGACGGGATCTCCAGCCCGGGCAGTGATCCCCCGCCGGCGACCGACGAGCACTCGACCTGGTCACCGACGCCAATGCTCGTCGCCCGCTGGCGGAGCTCGGCCACCTCGGTCGTGGCCATGCGCCAGAAAGGGATCGCCGCCGCGTCCCGGTGCAGGTACGCCAGGAGCGTCTCCTGGAGCGCGCCGAGCACGAGGCCTCCCGGGCGCAGCGCGCGGGCCAGGGGATGGCGGGCGCACGCGGCCACCAGGTCGGCCCGCCCGGCGATCACGCCCGCCTGCGGACCGCCGAGGAGCTTGTCCCCGGAGAACGTCACCAGGGCGGCGCCCGCCTCGAGGGTCTGGCGGGCTGCCGGCTCCCCGGCCAGCCATGGCGGGGGCCCGGTCGCCAGCCACGGCGTCCGCTCATCGAGGAGACCGGAACCGATGTCGACGACGACCGGGGGTCCCAGTGTGACCAGCTCGGCGACCGAGGCGGACTCGGTGAACCCGACCACGCGGTAGTTCGACTGGTGCACCTTCAGCAACAAGGCCGGGCTGTCGGGGAGGGTGGCGGCGTAGTCGGACCGGCGCGTGCGATTGGTGGTGCCGACCTCGACCAGGCGGGCACCAGAGGTGGCCATGACCTCGGGGATGCGGAAGCCGCCTCCGATCTCCACCAGCTCGCCCCGGCTGACCACCACTGGACGGTCCCGGGCGAGGGCAGTCAGCACCAGCAGGACGGCGGCCGCGCCGTTGTTGACGACCAGGGCCGCCTCGCAGTTGGCTGCTCGCGCCAGCAGCGCCGCGGTGTGGGACTGGCGCGATCCGCGCCGGCCCGTCTCCAGGTCGAGCTCGAGGTTGACGCCCCGGATCGTCCGCGACTCGGCCGTCGGCCCGAGCGGCGCCCGGCCGAGGTTGGTGTGCAGCAGCACGCCGGTGGCGTTGATCACCGGGCCCAGCAGGCTGCGTGAGAGGGACTCGGCTCGGGCGGCGGCCGAGTCGGGGTCGCCGGCGGCGATGGCCTCCCGCGCGGCATCGACCAGCAGCGGATGCGGCAGGCCGGTGTCGGCGAGGCTCCTGGCCAGCGAGTCCACGGAGGGAGGCCTCACCCGCCGGAGCCTACCGGGGGCCTGTTCGCGGGGCCCTCTCCACGGCCCGCGGCGGCGTGGGGGTCCCGCCGCTTCGGAGGAGGCTGGGGATGGGGCCCCGTCCGGGGCGGCGAGGCCGCCAGCAAAGTCGTGCCACCATAGGGCCCAACAAGTATGAGACGGCTGCTGCGTCCGCTGGCCGTGTTGGGGCTCTCCGGAGTGGTGGTGCCGTTCGCTGTGGGTGGCACCGTGCTCGCTTCGTTCCTCTATCTGCCCCTACCCGCGGCCCTACCTCCGACCAAGCCCGCCGCGTCCGAGGTCAGCCACCTCCTCGACGCGAGCGGCCACGAGTTCGGGCAGTTCCACGCCTTCGGCGAGAACATCCCCGTCGCCGAGCAGGACGTCCCCGCCGTGCTGGACCAGGCCGTGATCGCGTCCGAGGATCGCAGCTTCTACAACGAGGGCGCGCTCTCGCTGACCTCGACCATGCGGGCCGTGATGGCGAACATCCGGGGCACGGTCCAGGGCGGGTCCACCATTACCCAGCAGTACGCCAAGAACGCCTACACCAGTGGCCAGCGGACGATCCTGCGCAAGCTCCAGGAGGCCATCCTGGCGGCGCAGGTCAGCCGGCAGCTGCCCAAGCACGAGATCCTCTTCCGCTACCTCTCGACCATCTACTTTGGCGAAGGGGCGTACGGGGTCGGCGCCGCGTCGCAAGCCTATTTTCACAAGCCCGTGAGCCAGTTGGGCGCGTCGGAGGCGGCCCTGCTGGCGGGGCTGATCCCCGCCCCCAGCTCCTACGACCCGCTGGTCAGCACGGAGCTGGCCGAGCAGCGTCGGGTGACGGTCCTCGGCCTGATGCGGGACCAGCACTTCCTGACGCCCGAGGACTACGCCACCGCGCTCGCCCAGCACCTGACCCCGGCAGCGCAAGCCAAGTACGGCGTGCCGGCCACCGTCTTCTACCCACCGGCGCAGCCCCAGATCGCCTATCCCTACTTCGAGGACTACGTGCGCCGCTACCTCCTGGCCAAGCTGGGGCCCGGTGAGGTCTTCCACGGCGGTCTCCGGGTCCAGACGACCCTCGACCCTGCCGTCCAGAGCGCGGCCGAGGCCACCGTGGCCAACAAGCTGAACGGCACGAAGCCCCCCCTCGACATGTCGCTGGTGTCGGTCGAGCCGGCCACCGGCTACGTCAAGGCGATCGTGGGCGGGCGCGACTTCGGGGCCTCGCAGGTCAACCTGGCCCTCGGCGGGTGCCCGGCCCGGCCGCCGCCCACCATCCAGGAAGAGGTGACCCCCTCCTGCTGGGATGGGCGGGCGGTCGTCGGTGGCGGCGGGGGCCGCCAGGGAGGGTCGGCCTTCAAGGTCTTCACCCTCGCCACCGCCCTCTCCAAGGGGTTTCTTCCCAGCCGCACCTATCCGGCTCCTGACGTGTACAAGGTGCCGAACTGCTTCGGTCCGGGCTGCACCATCGACAACGCCGAGGGACAGGCGGGCCCCCCGGCCAGCATCGCCAGTGCCACCTGGGCATCCATCAACACCGTCTACGCCCAGATCATCCGGGACACAGGCGTGCGCGACGTGGCCGAGATGGCCAAGCGCATGGGCATCACCAGCGCCCTCTACAACCCCAAGGAGTACGGCCTCTCGTACACCCTCGGCGTGATCGGCGTCTCGCCGCTCGACATGGCGTCGGCCTACGGCACCTTCGACAATCACGGCCTCAGGATCGAGCCGTCGCCCGTCATCAAGGTGACCGACTCGAGCGGCAAGGTGCTGCTGGACAACTCGCACCCGAACGGCGAGCAGGTCGTCAGCCGGCCCGTGGCCGACAACGTGACCGACATCCTCAAGGGCGTGATCTCGCAGGGCACCGGCAACCCGAACGCCGTCCTGGGGCGGCCGGCGGCGGGCAAGACGGGCACCACCGAGAACTTCCACGACGCCTGGTTC
>DASXYV010000418.1:0-3987 GCA_036502305.1 Acidimicrobiales bacterium | reverse complement strand
CCGGCGGCCTCTCCGGCGGCCAGCAGCAGCGGCTGTGCATCGCCCGGGCGATCGCCGTCGAGCCGGCCGTGTTGCTCATGGACGAGCCCTGCTCGGCCCTCGACCCGATCTCCACGCTGATCATCGAGGATCTGATCAGCGAGCTCAAGGACAGCTACACGATCGTCATCGTCACCCACAACCTCCAACAGGCGGCGCGCGTGAGCGACTCGACCGGCTTCTTCACCATCAACGCGGCAGGCGAGCCGGGCCACCTGGTGGAGATCGGCGCCACCTCCAAGATGTTCACCAATCCCTCCGAGGAGCGCACCGAGGCGTACATCACCGGTCGGTTCGGATGACCGCTGCTGACGCCGGCATTGTCGCCGCTGCCGGCGTCATCGGCATCTCCGTAGGCTGCCTGATCGGGTTCGTGGGCCGGCAGGGGCTGCGCCATCGCCTCCTCCTCGTCGGCACCCGGCTCGGTGCCAACGGGTCTCCGGACGGAGCGGACGCGGCGGGCGCGCTCACCCGCCGCGAGCACTCGGCCGACGGAGCCGCGGCGGCAATGGTCGCCGTCAACTCGGACGGCATCCGGCTCCGGCGCGCCCTCGACTCGATCACCCAGGGGGTGGTCATCAGCGACGAGCACGGCCAGGTCGTCTTTCGCAACTCCCGAGCGCCCAAGGTCATCGGGACCCATCACGGCGACGCGCTTGCCGCCCAGGCGGTCGACGAGCTTCTGGCCGAGTCGTGGGGCGGGGCCCCAGGAGAGCGCACGCTCGAGCTCTACGGCCCGCCTCGGCGCACGTTGACGATGCGCAGCGAGCCCATCGAGGACGGCAACCGTCCGCTCGGCATCGTCGCCGTGCTCGACGACGTGTCGGACCGCCGCCGCCTCGAGGCCGTCCGCCGCGATTTCGTCGCCAACGTCAGCCACGAGCTGAAGACGCCGGTGGGGGCGCTCAGCCTCCTGGCCGAGACGTTGCTGGCCGAGAACGACCCCGAGGTGTCCCAGCGCCTTGCCGGCCGGATCCAGGACGAGTCCCTTCGGGTGAACCGGATCATCGAGGACCTCCTCGACCTGAGCCGCATCGAAGCCGAGGAGCATCCTCCGCGAGAGCCGCTGCTCGCCAGTCTCATCATGGCCGAAGCCGTCGAGCGGGTGCGGTCCGCCGCAGAGCAGCAGGGCGTCAAGCTCCTCGTCGACGAGCCCGAGCCGCCCGTCACGCTCATGGGCGATCGGCGGCAGCTGGTGGCCGCACTGAACAGCCTGCTGGAGAACGCCGTCAAGTACTCCGACGAGGGGTCGAGCGTCGAGGTGTTCGGCCTCGCCAACGGAGGCTGGGTGGAGCTTGTCGTGCGCGACCAAGGGATCGGGATTCCTGCCCGTGACCTCGAGCGCATCTTCGAGCGCTTCTACCGGGTGGACCACGGCCGCAGCCGACAGACAGGAGGAACCGGCTTGGGACTGTCGATCGTCCGGCACGTGGCCAACAACCATCAGGGCTTCGTGCATGTGGAGTCGCGCGAGGGCGAGGGCTCGACCTTCACCCTGCGCCTCCCTGTCGCCGGGGTGCCCGCCGGATGAGCGAGTCGCAGGCCTCCGTGCTCATCGCCGAGGACGAGGACTCCTTCGTCGACGCGCTGGTGCTCGGCCTCCGGCGAGAGGGCTTCCTCACGACGGTCGCCCACGACGGTGTCGAGGCGCTGACGCTGTTCGACGCGGTCCAGCCCGACCTCGTGCTCCTCGACGTGATGCTGCCCAAGCTGTCGGGCCTCGACGTGTGCCGGGATATCCGGGCCCGGTCGTCGGTGCCGATCATCATGGTGACGGCCAAGGGCACGGAGCTGGACACGGTGGTGGGGCTGGAGGTGGGAGCCGACGACTACGTGTCCAAGCCCTACCGGCTGCGGGAGCTCGTGGCCCGGATGCGCGCGGCCCTTCGTCGGGCCCCGCGCGACGGAGACGAGACGGCGGTGGCCGCCGAGGTGCTCCAGGTCGGGGACGTGCGCCTCGACCCCGGTCGCCACGAGGTGATGGTGCGTGCGAGCGACGTCACCCTGCCGCTCAAGGAGTTCGAGCTGCTGGAGCTGCTCCTGGCCAACGCCGGTCGGGTCCTCACCCGTGACACGCTGATCGACCGGATCTGGGGACCGCACTACGTGGGGGACACGAAGACCCTCGATGTCCACATCAAGCGCCTGAGGGCCAAGATCGAGGAGGACCCGTCCAACCCCGCGCTGATCACGACCATCCGCGGCCTCGGCTATCGCTTCGAGGCCGGGCGGCGGAGCTGACACGAGGGAGGCGCTGGTACCGATGACCGAGACCCGCAAGGCATTCCACGACGAGCTGAACGAGGTGCGGACCGATGTCATCCGCCTGGGGGCGATGGTCCTGGAATCGATCCAAGGGGCAACGGCCGCTCTCCTCGAGGGCGACCTCAGCGCCGGAGAGCAGGTGCTGCGGGCGGGTCGCGACATCGACACCCTCAGGCACAAGATCGAGGAGCAGGTGTTCTACATGCTCGCCCAGCAGCAGCCGCTGGCGATCGACCTTCGCAGCCTGGTGAGCATCCTGCGGGTGATCCACGAGCTGGAGCTGTCCGGCCACCTCATGGTCAACACGACGAGGGCGTCCCGCCGCCTCTACCCCCAGGAGCTCGACCCCAAGCTGCGGGGCACCATCGACCGCATGCGCGAGCAGGCGACGCTGCAGCTCCAGGTCGCCATGGACGCCTTCGCCGACCTCGACGCCACCAAGGCGAGCGCCCTCTTCGACATGGACGAGGTCATGGAGGATCTCCAGAAGGATCTCTTCCGGGCCATCCTCAGCACCAACAAGATCGACGAGGCGGCCCTGCAGCGCGCCGTGCAGATGGCGCTGGTCGGGCGCTTCTACGAGCGGACCGCCGACCACGCCGTCACGATCGGTGAGCGGGTCACCTTCATGGTCACCGGACAGATGCCGCTGGCTGATTCCATGCCGGCGAGCCTGGAGTGAGCGCCGCTAGCGTGGCGAACGACTGTGGATACCGCCCGACGCGACCGGCTCGTCGCAACGATCCGCGACCACGGGGGGCGAGTCACCACGGCGCGGCGGGCCCTCGTCACCGCCCTGGTGCAGGCGAGGGGGCACGTGACCGCCGACGACCTGGCCGCCCTGGTGCAGAAGGCGCAGCCGGACGTCCACCTCTCCACGATCTACCGTAGCCTCGACGCGCTCGAGCGCATCGGTATCGTCGACCACGTCCACCTCGGCCACGGGCGGGCCGTCTATCACCTGGCCGACGAGCCCCACCAGCACCTGGTGTGCGAGGTGTGCGGGGCCGTGGTCGAGGTGCCCGATGCCACCTTCGCCGAGCTGAGCGACACCCTTCGGCGAGGCTACGGGTTCACCATTCGGCCCAACCACTTCGCCGTGCTCGGGCGCTGCCGCGCCTGCGCCGGGACTTAGCCCGGCGCAGGGATCTGGGTAGCGCCCCCGAGGTAGGGGCGCAGGCACTCGGGGAGGCGGATCGATCCGTCCTCTTGGCGACCTGTCTCGACGAGGGCGGCCCACGGCCGGCCCGGTGCCAGGGCCGATCCGTTCAGCGTGTGCACGAATGCCGGTCCCGATCCGTCCGCGGGCCGGTAGCGAATGTTCGCCCGCCGGGCCTGGTAGTCGCCGCACCACGAGACCGACGACACCTCGAGCCACTGGTCCGTCCCCGGCGCGTAGACCTCCAGGTCGAAGGTCCGCGCGGACGCCTGGCCGAGGTCGCCGGCGCACAGGTCCACCACGCGGTACGCAAGGCCGAGCTCGCGCAGAAGACCCTCGGCCCGGCCAACGATCTCACCGAACATGTCCTCGGCCTGCCCGGGCGTCGTGTAGGCGAACAGCTCGACCTTGTCGAACTCGTGGACCCGGAGCACCCCCCGGGTGTCCCGCCCGGCCGCGCCGGCCTCCCGGCGAAAGCATGACGTCCCAGCCGTCAGCCGCACTGGCAGCTCACCTTCAACGAG
>DASXYV010000417.1:0-1954 GCA_036502305.1 Acidimicrobiales bacterium | reverse complement strand
GAGCGCTCCACGGGCCGGTCAGCGAGTCGGACATGCGCAGCACGATCTGGCCGGTGGGGTCGACGAGGTAGGTCATGAGCCACTTGCCGTAGTACGAGCTCCACTGCACCGACAGCTCCCCTACCGGAGAGGGAGCGATGTCCACCGCGGCGGCGGGGCTGCCCGTCTTCCACGAGCTGCCGTTCCAGTACTGGTAGGCGGCGATGTCGAGAACCTCGCTGTCGGGCACCCTCGCCAGCCGGAGTGGCCCGTAGCGCCCGCCGGGGATGCCGAAGACGTAGACAGAGGCGCCGTGGTGGACGAGCGATACCTGACCGAAGTTGCTTGTCCCCGGCCACGTGGCGGCCGGGCTCCTCGTCCAGGTCTGGCCCCGGTCGTCGGAGTAGGCGATCCCTGAGTAGTTGAGCGTCCAGTGCCCGGGCGACGTCCAATGCTGCACCGACATGTAGTACAGGAACATCCGGTTGCCCACCGAGACGCCATAGGTGGGGATGACGCCTGCCTCGCCGGGGTTGGCCGGGATCAGCTCCTTGGCCGCTCCCGAAGAGCCGCTGATCATGCCGGCGAGGTCGAGCCCGCGGACTGGCGGGGTGGCCATGGCAGCGACCCACGCCATCGTGTTCCTCAGGTAGCCGCTGTGAGCGACCGAGAGGAACGGAAAGGCGGCCGGCCGGCCGAAGGTGTCCCCGAAGGTGAGGTACATCTGGCCGTTGGCCAGGAACATGTGACCGAGATCCGCCCCGTACACGTTCCATCGTGTGTCGGTGCGGTTGATCGATCCCGGCCCGTTGAGCTGGGCGATCTTGTAGGTGTCGGAGGGGTTGACGCTCAAGCTCAATGCTGAGTGACGCTCTCGCCCAGCCGGGCCCGCAGGTCGGACTCGAACGCGAGGATCTCAGGAGCCATCGCCTTGGCTCGAAGCTCCTCGAGCCGTGGGTAGCCGGCATTCCGCTCGGCATCCCATTCCTCGGCGAAGCGCCCGGAGGCGATGTCGTCGGCCAGCTCCCGCATCGTCGTCACCATGTCGAGATGGCCGTAGCGGCCCGCCCGCGACATCTGGCCGTACTGGCTGGTCGGCGAGTGGTGCGCCATCTGGGCGGCGCCGCCCTCGAGGCGCACCAGCCGGTACGTCCGCTCCACCTCGCCCGAGAGGACCAGCTCGGTGACGATAGCTTCGAGAGGGATCCCCTGCTCCAGCATGACCTGCACGAACGACTCGTTCACCTGCCGGAGCGCCGGGCTGAGCGCCTGCTCGACGGCGAGATCGAGAACGGCCTCCTGCTTCGGGGTCAGCTCGATGGCACCCTGGCGCAGCCCGCCGATCGCCCTGGCCACCGCCAGGGTGCGAGACCGGGCCGTGCCGGTGACATCGCGGTGGACGCCGACGGCCGTGATGAAACCCACGCCTTCGACGTAGCAGCGCCGCACCTCCGGACCGAGCATGCGGGGGGCGACCATCCCGAGATCGCACGAGGCGTCGAGCTGCCCGAAGGCCAGGGTGTAGCCGCTGGCGACGATCACCAGTGCGTCGGGCCGAGGTGTCAGCGCCAGGGTGGGGATCACGTCGTCGGGCACGAGCACGCACACCACGTCGGCCTCGGCGGCAGCGCCCACGTCGCTGGTGGCGAATCCGTCGGCCTGGGCGGTGTCCCGGGTGGCATCGGCCCGCACGCAGACCATGACGTCGAGCCCCGAGTCTCGAAGATTGAGGGCCCAGGATCGGCCCTGATTGCCGTACCCGATCACGGCGACACGCTGGCCAGCCAGAGCATCGAGGTCGGCGTCGGCTTCGTAGAGGATGGTGGTCACGCCCAGACGGTAGCCCGCCGCTCGGCCCTACGATCGCTGCGATGGGCGTCGGCATGCACGCGTGTCCCCCGCCGAGGATCGCCGTCGTCGGATGGGGCTCGCTGATCTGGGACCCCCGTGAGCTGCCGCTCCGGTCGCCGTGGCA
>DASXYV010000416.1:0-5757 GCA_036502305.1 Acidimicrobiales bacterium | reverse complement strand
CGCGCTGCGCACCCTGATGAGGGCGCTGGCCGAGTCGGGCCGACCAGCCTCGGCCCTGGCCGCCTACGCCGCGGTCCGGAGCCGCCTGGGCGAGGACTTGGGCGTGGACCCGACGCCGGAGACCGAGGCGTTGCACACGTCCATCCTCCTGGCTCCCCCGGCGGCAGCTGCCGCAGATCGCGTCGGCCCCGAATCGGCTCCACTTCCGGGGCGCGCTGACGCCCTCGCGGCCCTGGGCGCTTCCTGGAGGGAGGCGTGCAACGGACGCGGTGGGCTGGTCGTCGTCGAGGGAGAAGCTGGGATCGGCAAGTCCCGGCTGCTGTCGGTGTGGGCCGATCAGGTGGGCGCCGCCGGAGCCACTGTGCTGGCCGGCCGGTGCGAGGAGCTGGCGCGCGCCTTGCCGCTCGATCCCGTCCTCTCGGCACTGGACGCCCACGTCCGCAGCATCGGCGAGGACGAGGCGGACGAGATCCTGGGGCCGGAGGCGGACCTCCTCGGCCCGTTGCTCGGACGCGACCCCCGTGCGTCGGTGACCACCCTCGCAGCGCTGCGCGACGAGGCTGGTGGTCAGCTTCGCGTCTTCGCCGCGCTCGTCACCGTGCTCGGGCGCCTCCCGGCGCCGGTGGCGCTCGTCGTCGACGACGCGCACCTGGCTGGCTCGGCAACCGTCGAGTGGCTCAGCTACGCCGGCCGCTGGGCCGTGGATCAACGGCTGCTCCTCGTGTGCGCCCAGCGCACCGAAGAGGCGATCCCGATGTCGGCGTCGTCCCGCCTGTGCCTGGGGCCCCTGGACGAGTCAGCGGCAGCCGATGTCGTGGGTTCGGAACGAGCAGGTGATCTGGCCCGCCGCAGCGGCGGGAACCCGCTGTTCCTGGTCGAGCTGGCGGCCGCCGACCCTACCGAGAGCCTGCCGGCGACCATTCGCCAGGCGGTGATCGCCCGGTGCGAGCGGGCCGGCGCGGCAGCGGCCGCCTCACTGCACACGGCGGCCCTGGTCGGGGCGACGGTCGACCTCGATCTCCTGGCCGCGGTGCTGAGGGCTTCTCCCGTCGACCTGCTGGACCACCTCGAAGAGGGCGTCCGCCGGGGGCTTCTCGAGGATCGCCCTGGCGGCTTCGCATTCCGTCACGACGTCGTCCGAGAGGCGCTGGAGGCCGACGCCAGCCCGTCCCGTCGCGCCTTCGTCCACCGCGAAGCCGGGCGGGTGCTGGCGGGGCGGCCTCGGCCGGACCCGCTGGCGGTGGCGCACCACGCCCGTCTCGGAGGCGACGACCAGCTTGCCGCCCGGGCCCTGGTCGACGCCGCCGAGGTGGCATCGGCGCGCTTCGACCAGCCGATCGCCCTTCGGTTGCTGGACCGGTCGCTGGCGCTGGCGGACTCGCGGCGCGCTCGCCTGCTGCGGGCTCGCGTGCTCATCCTGGTGGGCGACTACGGAGGTGCTGCGGCTGAGGCGGATGTGGCCGTGGGGATGGGTGCAGGAGCCGCGGCCCTGGAGCTGGGCGCTTGGGCCGCGCACTATCAGCGCGATTTCGCCACGGCCGTTCGCCTCGCCGACGAGGGTGTCGACGTGGCGGCTGACGTCGAGGATCGGGTGAGGTGCCGGACGATGGGAGGCTGGTCCTGCCAGTGCACCGGTGATCTACCAGCGGCCGAGGAGCGCCTCGAAGAAGCCCATCGGCTCTCCCGTGGGGCCTGGCGACCGGTCACCGGGACGTGGCTCGGTGGGCTGCGTGTCCATCAGGGAAGGTGTGCCGAGGGTGTGGCCCTCATCCGCCCCGCGACGATCAACGAGGCCGTGGGCGCGCAGGCCCAGCCCGCGCTGCATGCCTACCTGTTCATGGCGGTCGCGCTCGCCAACCTCGGCCGGGCGGAGGAGGCACTGGAGGCGGTGGCCGCGATCGAGGCGCATGCCACCCGGATCGGTGCGGCGCGATGGGCGGGTCGGGCCGACAACACCCGAGGCTGGATCCTTCGAGGGCTTGGGCAGTGGCAGGCCGCCGACGAGGCCAACGCCGCTGGCCTCGAGCGCAGTGCCGACGTCGGGATGCTCGAGCCGGTCGCCCACGCCCACCTCGACCTGGCGGCCGGCGCCTTGGCGCTCGGGGACCTCGGCCGGGCGGCGCGTGAGGTCGAGGCCGCTGAGGCCGTCGGAGGCGGCCACGCCATGGCGTGGCGCCACAGGCTGCGAGCCCGCCTCTATCGGGGCGAGATCGCCATCGACGCCGGCTGCGCAGCGGAAGGACAGGAGACCGCGACGCAGGTGCTGCTCGAGTCGAAGCGCATCGGGACCCGGCGCTATACGGCGCTTGCGGGCCTGCTGGTCGCCCGATCCCGGCTCGCGGCGGGCGAGCGGGTCGCAGAGGATGAGCTCGACCGCCAGCTCGGCGCTCTCCGAGAGGTGGCGGGCATGGAAGCGTGGCGACTCACCGCCAGGGTGGCCGCGGCCGCCAACGTGGACCGGTGGTGGGGACTGGCCGAACAGCGCGTGGCCGAGCTCGCGGCGCACGCCGGCCCGCACGCCGAAGGCCTTCAGCGGGCGGCAGGAACGACGCTGGCGAGGATGCGGACGCCGAGCTGAAGCTCGGGAACGTCCGAGCCGAGGGCGGCCGCTGCCTCGGCGGCCAACGCGTCACGTTCGCCCACCTGCAGGCTGGTGACGAAGTCGGCCAGCGCGGGGCCGCTCAGCCGCCAGCCGACGAGCGCGTCGGACGTGTCCAAGCCGGCCACGACGTCCTCCTCGGTCACGTCCACGACGGTGAGGCCCGCCGCCGCGGCCAGATCGGCGAGCGCCCGGCCGTCGCTCACCTGGGGTTCCAGTTCCGTCTTGAGATGGATGTACCAGTCCGGCGGGGTCCACCCCCGTCGGGCGGCGGCGCGCTCGACGGCGTCCGTGGCGGGGTGGCGGGCGCCGGTCGTGGCGAAGACGCCGACGATGACCGGCCCCCCGCTCACCGTGACCCGACGAGCCTCGGCGAGCACGGCACCGGGGTCCTCGACGTGCGACAGCGAGAAGGCGGCGATCGCGCCTCCGACGCTGGCGTGGGCCAGCGGCAGGGTGGTCATGTCGCCGACCACGGCCGGAGGGCGGCTTGACTGCGTGTGGGCCAGCATGGCGGCCGAGAGGTCGAGGGCGACCGGTCGGCTTCCAACGGCCTCGAGGGCGCGGCTGGTCGCCCCCGTGCCGGCTCCGAGATCGAGCACGGACCGCCCGCGGAGCGGGACCGGAGTGGCGGTGACGATCGCCCGGCTCAGCGCCTCGTACGCGGGGTCGGCGCTCGTCGCCCAGGCCTGGGGCGATTCGTAGTGGACGCTCACAGGCAGGCCAGGCCGTCGGCACCGCGGCCGAGCCACCACGCCAGCTCGGCACCGGGGCCGCCGAGAGCCTTCTCCCAGCCGAACTGGACCAGACCGCCGAGGAGGGACAGCGCCAGCGCTCGGTCCCACCAGCTCGAGGTGGCCACGCCGTGGCGCTCCAGTGACGCACGATAGGCGGCGATGGCCGCCTCCCTGCTGTGTGGCAGCCGGGCGGCGTTGATGGCCAGGTACCACGCCAGCTCCGCAGTCGGGCATCCCTGGCCCGGCACGGCCCAGTCGAGCAGCACGGTTCGTCCGTCCGGGAGGCTTCCGAGGTTGCCGAGCTTCCAGTCGCCGTGCAGCAACGTGCTGGGCGCCGTCGCCAGGGCGTCGACCAGTGGCGACGGGTCGTGGGCAAGGTCGAGGACGGGGCTGGCGATCGGCCCACCGATCGTGGCGAAGCGCTTCCAACCTTCGATGATCAGTGGTGGTACTGGATCGGGCCAGCCCCGCTGGGCCTCCAGAGACACGCCCTCGGGGCTGAACTCGAGGTACCGGTGGTGCGGTGGGGCGAGCCCGACGTTGTCGGTCCATCCCCAGAACGTGGTGTGGAGCGCAGCCATGTGATCGAGAAAGACCAGGTGTTGCTCGAGGGGCACGGGCGCATTCCCCTCGGGCACCAGCGAGGGCGACAGGTCCCGCATGAGGAGCGCGGCGCCCCAGCCGTCCCGGCCCAGGCCGGCGGCGGCGCCGACCACGGCGTGGTCGATGCAGGGCGGCAGCTGATCCAGGATGCCCGACCGCCACACCTGCACCGGCCGGCAGCCCAGATCTCCCGTGGCGCGCATGATCCAATCGTCATCGACGTGCAGGTGCTTGACGACGTGGGGCCGTCCGTCGATCCACACCCGCTCGAAGCGGGCGCCCGACTTCGAGTCGGAGGCGGTCATCGGCCGACGCTCCGTTGCCCCCTGGAGCAGCTCGTCGATCGAGGCGGCCACCGGCCGCTCAACCAGCAGCACGAGCCCGCTCCCGCTGTGCGGCCTGCGCCGACGCCTCCATCTCGGCGAGGAGCGACGCCGGCCACCGGCCCCCGCAGAAGGCGACGTCCTCGGCGATCCTGTTGTTCACCACCCGCAGCACATGGGCCTGGTGGGCGGCGTGAGGAATGCCGCGCTCTTCCCAAGTGAGGAGGAACTCGACCAGCTCGCCGTCGGGAAGCGCCGTCCGGCGGAGCTCCTCGTACCGCCCCGGGCTGGCGAACCAGGCGGCCAGCTGGGCCCGCACCTGGGTGACGCCTTGTACGGTGAAGCGCCAGTTCGGCACGGTGGCGTCCAGCACGACGTCGTCGGAGAAGATGTCGGCACCCGCCAGGGTGGCGTGCTCCACGGCCGAGGTGAACTCGTCGACTGCAGCTGTCGTCACCCCGCCAGCGTCTCAGGCGAGGATTGCAGCCATCTTGCAACTGAGACTGCAAAGCGCCTGCAACTCGGATCGTGGATACTGAGGGGCAAGGACCAGCGATGCTGAGTTGAGGGGGAACTGATATGCCCGTGACCGAAGCCGAACTTTCCGAGCAAGTACGCGGACAGGTGATCGTCGCCGGCGATCCCGACTACGACGAGGCCCGCTCGGTCTACAACGGCATGATCGACCGAAGTCCTCGTACGATCATCCGCTGCATGGACGTCGGCGACGTCGTGGCGGCGCTTACCTTCGCTCGTGAGAATGAGCTCGACCTCTCTGTGCGCGGGGGCTCGCATAGCGTCCCGGGGTTCGGCACCAACGACGGCGGTGCGGTGATCGATCTTTCGTTGATGAAGGGCGTGCGCGTCGATCCGTCGACGAGGAGGGCGCGGGCCGGCGCAGGGTGCACGTGGGGAGACTTCAACCACGCGACCTACCCCTTCGGCCTGGCCACGACGGGCGGGGTCGTCTCGACGACGGGGATCGCCGGCCTCACTCTGGGCGGTGGCATCGGCTATCTGGCCCGAGGCCGCGGCCTCTCGCTCGACAACCTGCTGTCGGTCGATGTCGTCACCGCCGATGGCCGGTTCCTGGTGGCAAGTGACAAGGAGAACGAGGACCTCTTCTGGGCGCTGCGCGGCGGCGGCGGCAACTTTGGCGTCGTCACATCTTTCGAATACCAGTTGCACCCGGTCAAGGACATCTTCGCCGGCATCTTCTTCTATCCGTTGGAGCACGCGGGCGACGTGCTCGAGTTCTACCGCGACTACGTCGCCGACGCCCCGGAGGAGATGGGGCTGTTCCCCGCCTTCCAGATCGCCCCGCCGCTGCCGTTCATCGACGAGTCTCACCACGGCAAGCCCTACTGTGCAATCGTGTCGTGCTGGGCCGGGCCGCTCGACAAGGGCGAGAAGGCAGTCGAGCCGATCCGCAAGGCGGCACCGACCATCGCCGAGCTCGCCACGCCGATGCCCTATCCGGCCCTGAACGCCGCCT
>DASXYV010000415.1:0-2228 GCA_036502305.1 Acidimicrobiales bacterium | reverse complement strand
CGGGTGTCGACAGTGACGGCGCCCAGGCGCACATCCCCACCGCGGCGCCGGGCGGTCGTGATCACCGCGACCGGCCCGCTGGCGACGGTACTGGGCACGCGCACCACGTCGCCCGGCCGGATGCGATCGAGGGCCGCCTGGATCTCGGCCCGGAGGCTCTCGGACGGCGGCCGCTGCTCGCCGCTTCCCGCGACGGACCGGCGGGTGGCGCGATCGAGGCGCCGGAGCTCCTCGACGTCGCCGCGGTCGCACGTCGCTGCCCGCCGGGCATCGGCCAGCGCCGCCGCCGTCCGCTCCAGCTGGGCCTCGAGGTGCACCACGTCGGCGTCGGCCCGGTACTGGGCGAACGAGAGGTTGAGCAGGTGGTGAGCCTGGTCCGACGGGTACCGGCGGACCAGGTTGGCCGTCATGTTGTAGGTGGGTCGAAACGAGGACGTGAGCGCGTAGGTGCGGGTCGACGCCAGGCCGGCCACCTGCGAGAAGGGCACGAAGCGATTCCACAGCACCACGGCGTTGCCCACATCGTCGATGCCCCGGCGTCCGGCTCTCCCCGTGAGCTGGGTGTACTCCCCCGGCGTCAGGGTCTCGTGGCGCTCGCCGGTGAACTTGGTGAGCTTCTCGATGACCACCGATCGGGCCGGCATGTTGATACCCAGCGACAGCGTCTCGGTGGCGAAGACCACCTTGACCAGGGCGGCGCCGAAGCAGGCTTCGACCGCCTCCTTGAACGGGGGCACGAGACCGGCGTGGTGGGCGCCGAGGCCGGCCTCGAGCCCGGTGAGCCAGGCGCCGTAACCGAGCACGCGGAGGTCGTCGTCCGACAGGGCCTCGACCTTGGCCTCGGCGATTGCCCTGATCTGGCGTCGCTCCTCGGGAGTCGTCAGCCGCACCCCATCGGCGAGGCACTGGCGCACGGCGTCGTCGCAGGCGGCCCGGCTGAAGATGAAGTAGATGGCGGGCAGCATCGACTCCTCCCCGAGCCGATCGACCACCTCGGAGCGCCAGGGCGTGTACAGCCGGCTCCGGGGGCGGCCGTACGGTCGACGTCCTTGTGACGCGCCCTCGAGCGAGGCAGCCGCCGGGTTGGGTCGGCCGTCGACGAAGGTCGGCAGCAGATGGAGGCGCTCGCTGCGCCGATCGCCCACCAGGTAGAGCTGGTTGAGGGCGACGGGTCGGCGTTCCTCGATGATTGCCGCCGTGTCACCACGCACCGTAGAGATCCAATCGGCGAACTCCTCGGCGTTCGACACCGTGGCCGAGAGGCACACGAGCTCGATCGCCGGCGGGCTGTGAATGATGACCTCCTCCCAGACCGCTCCCCGGTAGGGGTTCTGGAGGTAGTGAACCTCGTCGAGCACGACACAGCGCAGACCGCTGAGGGCGGGGGATCCGGCGTAGATCATGTTGCGCAGGACCTCGGTGGTCATGACGACCACGGCGGCGTCGCCGTTGATCGAGTTGTCGCCGGTGAGCAGGCCCACGCGATCCGGGCCATGGCGGCGGACGAGGTCGCCGTACTTCTGGTTCGACAGGGCCTTGAGCGGCGTCGTGTAGAAGGCCTTGCCCCCTTCGGCCACCGACTTGGCCACGGCGTACTCGGCGACCACGGTCTTGCCCGACCCGGTCGGGGCGGCCACGAGAACCGACCGGCCTTCGTCCAGGGCGTCGAGCGCCCGCACCTGGAACGCGTCGAGCGGAAAGCCGAGGGTCGAAAGGAAGCCCGCACTCGCGGGCGTCATCGTCGGATCACGTACCGCCGGTCGGTGCCGATCGCTTGAGCAGCTTCCCGATCAGGATGGACACTTCGTAGAACAGGCACATGGGCACGGCCAGGGCCAGCATGGAGAACGGATCCGAGCTGGGCGTGACGACGGCGGCGACGGCGAACAGGATCACGATGGCCTTCCGACGCCAGCGGGAGAGCTGAGCCGGGCTCAGCACCCCCGCCAGCTCGAGGAACACCAGGAGCACCGGGAACTCGAACGCCACGCCGAAGGCGACCATCAGCAGGATGATGAGGCTGAGGTAGTTGGCCGGGCTGTAGATCTGCTCGAGCGTGGGTCCGCCGACGGCGGTCAGGAACGACAGGGCATGAGGGAAGGTCACGAACGCCACCGCCGCCCCGGCCACGAAGAGGGTGATCGAGGCGGTCACGAAGGGAATGGCGTAGCGCTTCTCGTTCGGGTTGAGGCCCGGGGTGACGAAGCGCCACAGCTGGTACAGCACGA
>DASXYV010000414.1:0-4596 GCA_036502305.1 Acidimicrobiales bacterium | reverse complement strand
AGCGGTTCGTGGAGCCGGCGGGGGAGCTGTAGCTACTCGAGCAGGTCGGGCTGCTCCCGCACGATCCGGTTGTAGAGGGGCTGGAAGCTGAACCAACCGGCGATGTTCGAGCCCACCTGCGTGGAGGTGAGCCGGGCCATGTCCGCGTCGATCAGCACCGGCTTGCCCGCGGCCTCGGCCAGGAGCTGGGCCTGACACGACCGCTCCATGGTGATGAACCACCAGGCCGCCTCGTCCACGGACTGGCCGACGGTGAGCAGGCCGTGGTTGCGCAGGATGACGGCCTTGGAGTCGGCGAGGGAATGGGCGAGGCGCTTGCCCTCCTCGAGATCGAGGACGACACCGGTGTAATCGTCGAACAGGGCGTGGTCCTCGTAGAAGGCGCAGACGTCCTGGGTGATCGGGTCGAGCGTGCGTCCGAGGGCCGACCACGACTTGCCGTAGATCGAGTGGGCGTGGGCGGCTGCCACCACGTCGGGACGGGCGGCGTGGACCTGGGAGTGGATGGCGAAGGCGGCGGTGTTGACCGCGTAGTCACCCTCGACCACCTCGCCCTGGTCGTTCACCAGGATGAGGTCGCTCACCCGGATGTGGCCGAAATGGACGCCGAAGGGGTTCACCCAGAAGTGATCGAGACGCTCCGGGTCCCGCGCCGTGATGTGGCCCGCGACCCCTTCGTCGAAGCCGAACCGCGAGAACAAACGGAACGCCGCCGCGAGGCGCTGCTTGCGGTGAAGCCGCTCGTCCTCGACGGAAGCGAACTGGGGCGGCAGCGGGAGACCTATCTCCGGCATCTGTACACCTCCGCGAGAGGAATGTGACCAATTGATCCTAACGGCTCGGTTCGACGGCGGTGCTGCTGGCGCGTTGTCGGGCGCGGGGCCCCGGCTGCTACGTTCTCCGCGAAACGGCCCGGCAGGGGAGCCCGTCCGGGTCGCCGAAGGAGCAGACCTGAGCACCGATCGCCCGCTCTCGCAGGTCGGCCCGGAAGGCCGGCCCAGCGACACGGTCGGCCCGGAAGGCCGGCCCGGTGGCTCAGAGCACCCCGACGGGCGCTCGGCGGCGGCGCCGAGGGGGCCCGCCGGCTGGGCCGAGCCACGCTCGGCTCGATGGGGCGACTCGGGGTCCAGGGGGGCCGCTGGCACCCAGACGGCGGCCCTCGACGATGCGAGGCCACCGAGAGAGGCGGTGCTCGCCCACTGGGGCCTACGCGTCGCCGCCTATCTGGTGGACTTCGTGACCCCGTTCCTGGCCGCAGCCATCCTCGTCAGGGTGTGGGCCCCGGCCGGGGTCATCGCCTACGTGGCCGTCGTGGCCTTCGTGGTCTGGAACCTGGTGGTCCAGGGCATCACCGGACAGACGGTCGGCAAGCGCTTCGCCGGCACCAGCCTGGTACGGCAGGACGATGGCGAGGTCGTGGGCCCGTGGCTGTCGATCGTGCGCTACATCGCCCACATCGTGGACGCCCTGCCGCTCTATGCCGGCTTCCTGTGGCCGCTGTGGGACCACAAGCGCCAGACCTTCTCCGACAAGATGTGCCGCACGGTCGTCATCGTGGTCTGAGCCCGGCTCTTTCGGCCGGGGAGCGGTCTCCGAGAGTGGTCCCCGGCCCCGCCCCCTTGGGCGGTCACCAGCTCAACTTTACATAACGTACATTCTGGGCGGCTGGGGTAGGGGCGAGCCGGTTCGAGAGGGTGCTGCCTCGATTCGGGCTCAGGCGCTGACGCCGACCTCGGCTGGGCTGTCGTCGCCGTCACCAGGTGCCGCTGGTGTGGCGGCGGTGGCCGCGGCTCCCGACCGGGCTCCAGGCACCGCCCCAGACGCCGACGGCCGGCGGCGAGGACCTCTGAGGCCCGTTCCGCGAAGCGGCTCAGCGAGCGACGCCAGCCGGCCAGGGGCGCCCTCGACCCAGGTGCCGGCAGTCCGGAGCCATCCGGCCGCCATTGTCAGCCAGGCCGGGTGTGGAACGATCCGGCCGAGGCCCGCGAGCGGCGAGAAGGTGAATGCGGGACGGGGGAGTCGGGCGATGGCTAGGCCGAGGGTGAACACGGCCACTCCCCCGGCGGCGTCGAGGAAGAAGTGGTTGGCGGTGACGACGATGGTGAACAGGGTGACGAAGGGATGGAGGATCAGGAGGGCCTTGATCCACCGACGGCGGACGACGGGCACCAGGGCGAAGACGCACCACAGGGCCCAGGCGATGTGGAGGCTGGGCATGGCCGCGTAGAGGTTGCCGGCGTCCTTCATGAGCGCCGAGTCCCAGCTGCCGATCCCCCCGATCACGTTCAGCGTGTCGACGAAACCGAAGCTCGACGCCAGGAAGCGCGGCGGTAGCAGCGGGTAGGCGATGAAACCGACGAGCCCCAAACCGGTCATCCAGGCCAGGGCGTTTCGCCACCGGACGTAACGCTCGGGGAACCGACGGAACAGCCATATGAGGGTGAACGCCGGGAGCACGAAGTGGACCGTGGAGTAGAAGAGGTCGGACGCCTCGATCAGGAGCCGATGGGGCAGGAACCACTGCTGGATGGCGTGCTCGCGGAAGATGCCGAGGGACCGCTCGGCGTGGACGATCTGGCTGGCGTGACTGCCAGCCACGGCGTGGGCGCCGGCTGCCTTGGCGCTCGTCCACTCGTAGACGGCGTCGAAGGCCACGACGGCGAGGATTTCCTTCCACCACCGCAGCCGCCGGGTCGCCGAGTTCACCGGCCTGATCCTAACGAGCCGGGTTGTGTTAACCCGCGCATAGCCCCAGCTGGGTCACGTCGGGAGCGCCCCGAGAAAGCCCAGTGCGGCGTCGATGAAGCCGAAGTTCATCGGTGTGGCCAGGTGGTCCACGCCCTTGAGGACGACCAGGGTGGCGTCGGGCAGGGTGTCGAGCAGGGGCTGAGCGGGGCCGGCGAAGTCCTGGTCCCCGAGGACCACGAGGACCGGAACCCGCACCCCGGCGAGCTGCTGGCGGGTCATCGGGGCGACTGGGCGCCGGAGGCAGGCTGCCAGGGCGAGGGGGTCGTTGCCTGGCGTCGTGGCGAACCTGGCGAAGGCGCGGGCGATGTTGGACTCGGGATCGGTCTGCGTCCCGGAGCCGGATCCCGAGGCCGGGCCTCCGGCCACCGAGCCCTCGACGGCGCAGGCGACCGGCTCAGGATCGTCGTCGCGCAGCAGGCTCTCCCCCACACCGCCCACGACGATGCGGCCGAAGGCCCCAGGCCGCGTGGCGGCGACCGAGAGCAGCAGTCGCGCACCCAACGAGAAGCCGATGGCGTCGACGGGGTCCTCGGACGGGAGAAGCGACGCCAGGTCGGACTCGAGGTGGACGTAGGCGGCCGGGTCGTGCGGCTTGGCGGCCGTCCCGTGGCCGAGTAGGTCGGCGCCGATGACCTCCCGACCGGCGTCGGACAACAGATCCACCCAGCCGGGCTCCCGCCAGTTGCGCTCGAACGACGAGGCGAAGCCATGGACCAGGAGGACGGGCGCGGGCACGAGGCGCCACTCTACGGCCATGCCTCGGCGTTTCTCCGGCGGGCCGGCCGCCGCGCCCGTCGCAGGCCCCGGTGATCCGGTTGTAGCTTGGCCAACGTCATGTCCCACAGGATCGACGTGGAGCTGACCAGCGTCCGGGAAGACGGCAGCTGGACGTGGCGGGCTGCTGGGGCGCGCCAGCCCAAGGGCGTGCTGGACGGCTCTGTGCTCTACGAGGGCGCCAAGGTCGGCGATGTGGTGCGGGCGGAGGCGGACTTCGAGCTCGAAGGCATCAGCATCTTGTCGGTGCAGCCGCCGAAGGAGAAGAAGCGCGCCGAGCCCGAGCGGCTGGAGATCATCGGAACGCCGAGCCGACAGGAGGGTGTGACGTCGTCGGTGGTGCGCCGGAGCGGGCGCCCGGAGCGAGGCCGCAGCGACGGCGACGGTCCGAGGCGTCGGCCGCGACGGGAGGGCGATGGCGCATCGGCGGACCAGCCTCGACGCGAGCGGTCGGCGCGCCAGTCGCGGCCCGCGGGCGAGGGACGAGCTCGCCGCGGCGACGCTGGTCCGAGAGGCCGACCCACGGGCGGTCGGACGCCGGAGGACGCCAGCGGCGAGCGGCGCCGCGAGGGTGGGCGCCGCGGTCCGCGGCGGGATGCCGAGCCGACGGGGCGCGCCGCTGGTCGACCGACGCGCCAGCGTGACGACTCGGGAGACGGCGGCGCCAAGGCACCTCGGCCCAAGCGCCTGAGCCCGGCCAACGTGCACCGCGAGGCGGCTCTGGCCGGGCTGTCGCCCGAACAGCGACCGATCGCGGAGCAGGTGCTCAAGGGTGGTATCCCCGCGGTGCGCCAGGCCATCGAGGCCCAGAACGAGCGGGCGCGCTCGGCCAAACTGCCCGAGGTCAACGGCGAGGCTCTTCTGGCTCTGGCCGAGGAGCTCCTTCCCCGATTGAAGGCGGCCAGCTGGCGGGATCGGGCCGACGCGGCCGCCGGCTCCGTCGACGAGATCAGCCTGCGGGACCTGCGGTCGGTCGTCGCCGGCGCGGACACGGTGACGCGCGACGACGAGAGTCGACTCCTGGCCAGCACCCTCCGCGAGGCGCTCGAGCGGCGCGTGGCGGGGCTGCGCGAC
>DASXYV010000413.1:0-3786 GCA_036502305.1 Acidimicrobiales bacterium | reverse complement strand
GTCCTCGGGTTCGGCATCCTCGCCCTCGTCGTGATCCCCGGTCACTACCATCTGGGGGCGAGGGCCTTCGGCTTCGGCACCGGCGTGCTGGCCTACACCCTCGGATTGCGTCACGCCTTCGACGCCGATCACATCTCGGCCATCGACAACACGACCCGCAAGCTCATGGCCGACGGCAAGCGTCCCCTCAGCGTGGGGTTCTTCTTCTCGCTCGGGCACTCGAGCGTCGTGTTCGTCCTGGCCGTTCTGCTCAACTTCGGGGTCAAGGCCCTGGAGAGCCAGGTCCAGAACGACACATCCTCCCTCCATCACTACACGGGCCTCGTCGGCACCAGCGTCTCGGGGGCCTTCCTCTATCTCATCGCCATCCTGAACGTCGTCATCCTGGTGTCCATCGTCCGGGTGTTCCTCGAGATGCGCCGCGGCCGCTACGACGACGAGGAGCTGGAGCGCCAGCTCGACTCGCGCGGTCTGATGAACCGCTTCTTCGGACCGCTGGCCCGACGCGTGGACGCGCCCTGGAAGATGTACCCGATGGGCGTCCTCTTCGGGCTCGGGTTCGACACCGCCACCGAGATCGCCCTGCTCGTGATGGCCGGGGGGGCGGTGGCCAGCGGTCTGCCGTTCTACGCCATCCTCTGCCTGCCCATCCTCTTTGCCGCCGGGATGTCGCTGCTCGACACGATCGACGGCTCGTTCATGAACTTCGCATACGGATGGGCATTCTCCCGGCCCGTTCGCAAGGTGTATTACAACCTCACCATCACCGGGCTGTCCGTCGCGGTGGCCGCCTTCATCGGGACCATCGAGCTCCTCTCAATCCTCGGGACAGAGCTCGGGCTCACCGGCGGCGTCTGGGACCTCACCGCCAACTTCAACATCAACCAGGCGGGCTATTTCATCGTCGGGATCTTCGTCATCACCTGGATCGCGGCACTGGCCATCTGGCGCTTCGGGCACGTCGAGGCCCGCTGGGAGGACGCCGCCGCGAGGGCTCGGATGGCAGGGGCGCGCCAGCCGGAGCTGGCCCGAGAGGGATCGCCCTAGAGCGACGGGATCACGGGAGGTGTAGGCAGCCGTCGGCGCCCAGCACCGCCAGGCCGTCGGCGACGAGTGAGTCTGCGATGCGCTGTGCGCGCCGCTCTTCCCCGTCGGTGGCCGTCCAGCCGGCGGCCGCCGCCACCTCCGCAGCCGGCACAGGCGAGCGCCGGAGCGCGGCAACCAGCCGCCCTCTCCCCTGGCGATCGGATCCCGCGAAGGTCCCCTGCTGTCGTCCGATCCCTACCGACCCCTCGACGGGATCGGGATCTGGCCGACCGGCGGCCTCCCAACAGCACGAGCCGCTGACGTTGCCTGCCCGTCGCGCCAGCGGGCAGTGATCGCAGGCAGGCCGCCGTCGGGTGCACACCAGGGCGCCCAGGTCGAGCATCGCCTGGTTCCACACCCATCCCTTGTTCACCGGAACGAGTGAGTCCGCCATCGCTTGGGCCTCGGCCCTGGTCTCCACCCGACGGCCGGCCACAGCCCGGGCCAACACGCGCGCCGCGTTGGTGTCGACGACTCCGACGTCGGCCTCGTCGGCGAAGGCCAGCACGGCACGCGCCACGTAAGGTCCAACGCCCGGCAGCGCCAGCAACGAGGGGAGGTCGCCGGGCAGGCGCCCACCGTGACGCTCGACGACGGCGACAGCCGTCCGGTGGAGGCTCACCGCCCGGCGGTTGTACCCGAGACCGGCCCAGGCCCGCACGACGTCGCCGACCGACGCCGCCGCGCACGCACGGGGCGTGGGGAACTGCTCGAGGAAGTCGGGCCAGCGGGTCGCGACCCTCGCTACCTGGGTCTGCTGCAGCATCAGCTCGCTGATCAGCACGGCCCACGGGTCTCTGGTCCGTCGCCAGGGCAGGTCACGCCGCGACCGCTCGGCCCAGGCCAGCAGGTCGGCCTCCAAGCTCACGGGCCCGACGATATCCAGCGACGTGCCGAGGGCAACGCCGGTCAGCGGCCGGTCGAGTGCCCGACCACAGAATTGATGTACTCGAGCATGGGGCGGCCCGCTCCGTTGGGGCCGACCGGGTAGAAGCCGACCTCGAGATGGGGTCCGGTCGACTCGCCGACGATCCCGTAGCCCACGATGGTGATCTGCTGGCCCTGGGCCACCGAGGCGCCCACGGGCACGAGATCGGGCCCGGCGTGGCCGTAGTACACCGCCCGGCCGGCCAGGGGCCCACCGGTGATCTGTAGCACGGGCGCGTTCGGACCGAAGCCGCCGATGCCCTCGCGGATGATGACCCCCGGTCCCATGGCGAACTCCGGCGTCCCGCCAGGAGCGGTGTAGTCGACGCCGTCGTCGACCGTCCCGTTCTTGAGGTACTGGACGGGCAGCGGCAGACCCCCACCGCCGGTCGCCGCGGGAGACGGCGTCGCCGACGCGGCGACCGCGGGCTGGGGCCCCTGGGCGGCCGACTCCAGAGCGCTCTTGGCCCTGGCTGCGTCGGCGAGGGCGGCCTGTGCGGTCTGCTCCTCCGCCTGAAGGCTCACCTGCTGGGCCTTGAGCGTCGATCGGACCTGCTCGAGGCGGCGGGATGAATCGCGGGCGTTACCAGTCACCGTCTGGAGGAACTCGTTGCGCACCAGTGACTCGTCGCTGCCAGCGCTCGCGAACGCCGCCGCCGACAGGGGCACGCTCCCGTCGACGTAGGAGTCCACGACGTCCTGGCGCAGGCGGGAACGCGCCACGCCGACCTGGGCCTCGGTCTTGGCCAGCGCTGCCGACGCCCCTGCCAGCTCGAGGCCCACGGTATTCACTCTGGCGCTGGCGGCTTCGTAACGGCCGGCGATGGCCTCGAGCTGGGACTGGGGCCCGGGTGGTATCCCGGCGCCAGCAGGGTCGGCGGCGTCGGCCCCGGCAGGTTTTGGCGTCAGAGCGAGGGGGTAGCTGAGAGCAGCAGCCGCCGCCACGGCGAGCGCTGCGCCCCTCCGGGTGAACCTGAGAGCTGAATGCACAACGGGGTCGCAAGCTACCGGGTCGCTGTGTCGAGGTGCAAATCACCACCAAGCGAATGTGGATAATTGCCTAGCTCAATATCAAGCATTCGTCGGCCCTAACACACCCCGGTGGCTCTCTCGACGCTGACCACGTCATCGATCCCCGCTGGCCGGCGAGCGGGTGACGCCGCTTCGCATCGACGGGGCTCTAAGTTCGCCCGGGTGAGCCGGGACCAGGGAGCGCCTGTCGCCATCGGCAGGCGGGTGTTCCTGGGCATGGCCGGCCTCGGCGTTCTCGGGATCGTGTTCGGGTCGAAGGCGCAGCGGGTCGTCGGTGAGGCGCTCAGCCCGCTGACGAGCGGTGGTGGCGGCCTGGCGTCGATCCTGCCCGGCGCCGATGGCTTCCGCATCTACTCGGTCTCATCGACCCTTCCGTCGATCTCCACCTCGCAGTACCGCCTGCGAGTCGAGGGACTCGTCGACCGGCCGATGGTCCTGACGTTCCAGGATCTGCAGGCGATGCCCCACATCCAGCTGGCTCGCGACTTCCAGTGCGTGACAGGTTGGCGCGTGCCTGACGTCCACTGGGCCGGCGTTCCCCTTTCGGAGATCCTGCGCGCCGCGGGCGTGCAACCTGGGGCCCAGGCGCTCACCTTCGAGTCCTACGACGGGACGGATTTCGAGAGTCTCACCCTCGACCAGGCCGGCCGACCGGACGTCATCGTTGCCGACCGCATGCTCGGCGGTCCGGTGACCAGCGAGCACGGCGGGCCCGTGCGCCTCTACGTGGCACCGATGTAC
>DASXYV010000412.1:0-5116 GCA_036502305.1 Acidimicrobiales bacterium | reverse complement strand
GAGATCGTCGAGGAGGTGCTGACACGACTGTGAAGCCGTCACTGATCTTCTACGCAGTCGCTCGCGCCGTGCTCGTCGGGTGGTGCCGGCTTTACCACCGGCTCACGGTCGAGGGGAAGGAGCACGTGCCGACCGAGGGGCCCTACATCCTCGCTCCGGTCCACCGCTCGATCGTCGACACATTCGCGGTCGCCATCGTGACCCGTCGCCGTCTGCGCTATATGGGCAAGGAAGAGCTCTGGAAGGTTCGCTGGTTCGGCCGCATCATCGACTCGCTCGGGGCCTTCCCCGTGCACCGGGACGCGACCGATCGGGAGGCCTTTCGTCGGTGTGTCGAGGTCATCGACGGCGGAGAGCCGCTGGTTCTGTTTCCGGAAGGTACCCGCCGGTCGGGCCCGACGGTGACCGAGCTTCGCGAGGGAGCGGCCTACCTCGCCGCCCGCACCGACGTGCCCATCGTGCCTGTCGGCATCGGCGGATCCGAGATGGCCCTTCCCAGGGGGACACGGTTTCCCCGACCGGTCAAGATCCACCTGGTTGTCGGCGAACCGATCACCGTCAAGGTCGCCGCCGAACGACCGAGCCACGGCACCTCGGCACGCCGGGCCGACCGCCTGTCCCGCCGGGAGCTGCACGAGGTCACCGAGCGGCTGCGGGTCGAGCTCCAGACACTGTTCGACCAGGCCCAGGTCCGGGCCGGGGTGGCCACCGGGGCCGGCGCCGCCCCGGGCCAGGGCTAGAACCGGGCGCCGCCGAGACGACGGCGGCAGAGCTCAGCTGGCCAGGGCGGCGAGGGCCTCGCTGGCGGCCATGGCCCGGTCGTCGGTGAGGGCGGCGGGGGTGTCGGGCGGAGCCATCACCAGGCAGCCCACCGCCGTGGCCACCGCCCGCAGGAGATCCCGCAGCTCACGCGGTGGCGGGAAGTACTCGTCCTCGATCGTCACGTCGACGGCCTCTGTCCCGTCCTGGGGCGCCAGGCGGGCCACGACCGCCTCCACGAGCTCCTCGGGCGCCGAGGCGCCGGCGGTTACCCCGACGGTGCCCTCCAGATCGTCCGGAAGCTCCTCGGCCGAGTTGACCCGATAGACGCGGCGGCAGCCGGCGGAGCGCGCCACCTTCTCCAGCGCCCGGGTGTTCGAGGAGTTGGCCGATCCGAGGACCACGACGGCGTCGGAGCGGCCGGCGATGGCCTTGAGCGCCGCCTGCCTGTTGGTCGTGGCGAAGCACAGGTCGCTGCGGCCCGGCATCCACAGATCGGGGAACCGGTCCCGGGCCCGCTCCATGATGCCCGTCCACTCGTCGTGGCTGAGGGTGGTCTGGGCCAGCAGCGCCACCGGCGTGCCGGGGTCGGGCAGGGCCGTCACGTCGTCCTCGGACTCGACGAGCTGCACCGCGTGGGGAGCGACGGCGACGGTCCCCACCGCCTCCTCGTGCCCCTCGTGGCCCACGTACACCACGGTGTAGCCCTTGCCGGCCCGGACCTTCACCTCGTGATGGACCTTCGTGACAAGCGGGCAGACGGCGTTGACCACCACACCGCCGCTGGCCCGGGCGGCCCCCACGACCTCGGGGGCCGAGCCGTGGGCGCTGAGCATGAGTGGAGCTCCGGGCGGCACCTCGGCCACGTCGTCGACGAAGACGACGCCGAGGCGGCGGAAACGGTCCACGACGACCCGGTTGTGCACGATCTCGTGGTAGCAGTACACCGGCGGCTCGAAGACGCGCACCATCCACGCCAGCGCCTTGATGGCCATCTCGACGCCGGCACAGAACCCTCGGGGTTGGGCCAGAAGTACCCGCTGCACACTCACCTCGACCCAGGCTACCGGCCGTCCCGCCCTATCCTTGACCCATGTCGGTGCCCAGCGTGGTGGCCGTGAGGGAGGGGTCACCGGCGGCTCGGGCCGGCCTTGCCCCTGGTGACGAGATCGTCTCGATCAACGGCCGGTCGCCTCGCGACGTCATCGAGTACCAGTTCCTCGTCGACCAGGCGGACCTCGATGTCGAGGTGCGCCGCGGCGGCCTGGAGCTGACCGCCGCGATCGGCAAGGACGATGGCGAGCCGCTCGGCATCGAGGTCTCCTCGGCGGTGTTCGATCGCGTCCGCACCTGCGACAACCATTGCGAGTTCTGCTTCATCCACCAGCTGCCCAAGGGGATGCGCCCCAGCCTCTACGTGAAGGATGACGACTACCGCCTGTCGTTCCTCTACGGCAACTTCACAACCCTCACGAGGTTCACGGAGGCCGACCTGGAGCGCGTGGTGACCGAGCGGCTCAGCCCGCTGTTCGTGAGCATCCATGCCACCGATCCCGAGGTGCGGGCCCGGATGCTCCGCAACCGCCGCGGCGCCGTCAGCCTGCGGTGGCTGCGGGCGCTCCTCGACCACGGCATCGAGGTCCATGGACAGGTGGTGGTCTGTCCGGGGATCAACGATGGTGCCGTCCTCCATGACACCCTCGCCGGGCTGCTGGACCAGTATCCCGACCTGGCTACGGCTGCGGTCGTCCCCCTGGGGGTGAGCCGGTACTCCAACGAGGCTGGCATGCGGCCGCACACACTGGAAGAGGCGGGCGCTGTCGTCGACACCGTCGCCGAATGGCAGCCGGCCTTCGTCGAGGCGATCGGTCGCCGCCTGGTGTTCGCGGCCGATGAGTACCACCTCCTCGCTCATCGGCCATTCCCCGACGCGCCGTCGTACGAAGGGTTCCCCCAGCACGAGAACGGCATCGGCATCGTGCGGGCGTTCGAGCAGGCATTCTCCGGGACCGGAGCTGCCATCGGAGTGAAGGCGGGGTTCTTCTCCTGGGTTGATGGTGCCCCTGCCGAGGGCTACCGGGCTCCGCGTACCAGGCCTTTGGCCGTCACGCCGGGTGACGCGGTTGGGGCTCCCACCGCCATCATCACGGGCGAGTACGGCGCCGCCGTGCTCGGCCCGCTCATCGCCGAGCTGGGCCGGGGCGACATCAGGATCGTGACGGTGCGCAACGAGTTCTTCGGGGGCAACATCGCCGTCGCCGGACTGATGACGGGTGAGGACGTGGCCCGGGCGCTGGCCGGCGAGCCCGAGCAGCACCGCTACCTTCTGCCCGATGTGTGTCTGACCCAGGGTCGGTTCCTGGACGGCACCGTCCCGGCGGATCTTCCCCGCCCGGTGCAGATCGTCGCGACCGACGGGCGGTCGCTGCGGCGGGCGCTGGACGGCCGGCAGGGGATCCCAGTCAGGAGAGAGGGCGAGCAGCGATGAGCCGGACCGACCCGGTCGTGACAGGCGGCGAGCGCCCCGCAGCCGGCGGCGCCGACGTCGACGTCAGACCCGTTGTCGCGGTCGTCGGCCGGCCCAACGTCGGCAAGTCGTCGCTGGTCAACCGCATCGTCGGGGGGCGGGTGGCGATCGTCGAGCATCGACCCGGCGTGACCCGTGATCGCAAGGAGCTCGTCGCCGAGTGGAACGGGCGGCCCTTCATCCTGGTGGACACGGGCGGCTGGCTCGGCGCAGCCGACGGGCTCGAGGCGCAGGTCAGCGCCCAGGCCGAGCGGGCTGTGCGGGTAGCCGACGTGGTGTTGCTCGTCGTCGACGTGACCGTCGGCGTGACGGACGAGGACGAGGCGGTGGCCGCCTTCCTGCGCCGGTCGGGTCGACCGGTCGTGCTGGTCGTCAACAAGGTCGATTCCGACGGCCGTGAGGCCGACGCCTGGGCGTTCGCCCGCCTCGGCCTCGGTGACCCGTGGATGGTGAGCGCCCTCCACGGGCGGGGGTCGGGGGAGCTGCTGGACGAAGTCGTCCGCCTTCTACCCGACGAGCGGCTGCCCGAGCAGGAGGCGACCGCGCCGACCGGCACGTCGGTGGCCATCGTGGGGCGGCCCAACGTCGGCAAGTCGACGCTCTTCAACCGCCTCATCGGCGACGACCGGTCGATCACCCACGACCTGCCCGGGACCACCCGCGACACCATCGATACGCTCGTCGAGACCGATCAGGGCGCGTTGCGCTTCATCGACACCGCCGGCATGAGGCGGAAGTCCCGAGTCGGCGAGGGTGCCGAGTACTACTCACTCGTGCGCGGTCTGCAGGCCATCGACCGGTCCGACGTCGCCCTCCTGCTCATCGACGCCGCCGAGGGGGTCACCCACCAGGACCAGCGCCTGGCCGAGCGGGTCGACGCCGCCGGAAGCCCCGTCGTGCTGGTGCTCAACAAGTGGGACCTCCTCGACGCCGAGGCGAGGTCGGGCCTGACCGCGGACGTCGGTGATCGGCTGGCCTTCCTCGGCTACGCGCCGGTGATCAAGGCCAGCGCCCGCACCGGGCTCGGCGTGCACAAGCTCCTGCCGGCCCTCGGTCAGGCCATCGAGGCCTATCACCAGCGCGTGTCGACGACCAGGCTCAACCGCGTCGTGCAGTCGGCCCAGGCCGCCCACCCGGCACCGGCGGGCGCACGGGTCCTGTACGCCGTTCAGGGGGCGAGCGACCCGCCCACCTTCACCCTCTTCGCCAACCGCAGCCTGCCGCCGACGTACCTGCGGTATCTCGAGCGCAAGCTCCGGGAGGACCTGGGTTTCGGGCCGACTCCCCTCAAGCTGCGGGTCAGGAGGCGCTCGCGGTGAGCGGCCGATTGGGCGTCCGTCCCCACCACGCGTTGCCGCCGCCCAGCGGGGTTAGGGTCTCGCCGTGATCGTGCAGCAGCCGGTCCTGATCGCCGTGGCCGTGGCCTGCGGGGTGGCGGCCTACGTGTGGGCCCGCTCCAGCCGCCGCCTCCTGCGGGCCTGCCGGCGCATCGAGCGGGACGTCGTCGACCACGACAGCCCGGACGAGGCCCTGATGCTGGCCCGCTCGGCCTTCGACAAGGACCTGCACACCACGATCCTGTACTCGCTGCTCGGGCTCAGCGCGTTCATCACGGCCTTCCTGCCGCACGCCTGGCTCCAGCTTCCGTTTCTGCTCGTCCTCGTGCCGATCGCCATCTCGCTGCGGTACGGGCCGCGGTTCCTGTCGGCGGCCCGTCTGGCCGAGGAGCGGTCGCTGTTGGAGCGGCGGGCGGCGGAGGTGCTGGCCCAGGAGGAGCTGGCGCCGATGCGGTGGTCGGAGCGCCTGGCCCCGGCGAACCTGCCCGACATC
>DASXYV010000411.1:0-1502 GCA_036502305.1 Acidimicrobiales bacterium | reverse complement strand
CCTCAGCAGCCGCTGATCAGGGCTGCCCCAGCGGCAGGATCGGCACATGCTCGGCCCGCGTGGTGCTGAGCACACCCACCACCGCGGTGAGGGCGAGGAACACGAGCAGGACGATGTCGGCGGCCGACGAGCCGTTGGGCTGCACCATGTAGGGCAGCACCACCGAGATCCACACCGCCAGGGCCAGGAGCCTGCCCGGACCGGCGGCGGCCAGCAGGACGAGCCCCCAGAGCAGGTACCAGGGCTGGATGACAGGTCCGAGCACGACCAGCACGAGGAGGCTCACGGCCAGGGACCACAGGCTGCCGTACCGGTCGCGCCGACGGAGCAGCTCGACCATGACCACGGCGGCGGCGACCAGACAGAGCCACCGCGCCACGGGTACCCCGTCGGATCCCAGGCCGAGTCGGGCCAGCGCGTGGCCCAGCGCCCACGACGGAGCGAGCGCCGAGCGGACGCGGCCCGGGGTACCCACCGCGCTCAGCCAGCCCCATCCGTAGCCCACCAACCAGGTCACCACCGCCAGGGTCGACGCCGCCAGGGCCGCGCAGAAGGCAGCTGTGCGCCCCCGAGCCGACCATCCTTCGCGGGACCGAACCAGGTCGGCGGCGATGTAGACGACCGCGAGCAGCGCCGGGCCCTTGACGGCGCCGGCCAAGGTGCAGACGACGATGCCGGCGACGGGCTGGTCGTCTCCGGCCAGCACGAGGCCGACGACCACCAGGCCCAGCATCAGCGCGTCGTTGTGGCCACCGGCCACCAGGTGGAGCAGCACCAGCGGGTTGAGCACCCCGAGCCAGAGAGCCACCTGCTCGGGCACGCCGTTCTGGCGAGCCAGCCGGGGCAGGAACACCGCCAGCAGCACGACCCCCGGGAGCACGGCGAGGCGCATGCCGAAGGCAGCCGACAGAGGACCCGGGAAGACCCGCGTCACCACCGACGCGATGCCGACGAACAGCGGTCCGTACGGCGCGGGAGTGGCCCGCCAGACATGGGACACGGCATCCAGGTAGGGCCCGTCCCCGAGGCTGAGCGGGCCGTGGAGGTAGGGGTTGATCCCCAGCTCGGCCATCCGGCCCTGGGCCACGTAGCTGTACACGTCCCGGCTGTAGAGGGGCGCCCCGAGCAGCAGGGGCACGGACCATCCACCCAGCATCCACTGCAGGTCCGGTCGGGACGGTCCCCCACCCCGCCGGACGGCCCAGCCGACCCACAACCAGGTGGCGACCAGGATGGTGAGCCCGGTGTAGGCGACGAGGTAGCCGAGCCAGTCGTCCGGCCGCACGCTGCGGAAGGGGGCGGTCCCGACCACGGCCCCGCCGAGCGTCATGAGGGTCGTCCCGACCGCGCCGAGGACGAGGGCGGCCCGCCTCAACGGCTCGGACCCAGTCGGTAGAGCCGGACGCCGTCGATGACGTCGACCAGGTGGTAGCTGGTGGTGACCATCTCCCAGAGGGGCGTCGCCGACAGCGGGTAGTACTCCTGCTGGCGGATCGAAGCCG
>DASXYV010000410.1:0-3084 GCA_036502305.1 Acidimicrobiales bacterium | reverse complement strand
ATCGGACTCGAGGACGTCGAGGTTGCCCTGGCCCGGATGACCCGCGGCGAGGTGCTCCGCTCGGTCGTGGTCCTCTAGCTCACGAGGCCGGGGGGCGGGACTCGGCCCCAGCGGTAGCCACGCCCATCACGGTCAGGACGGCGTCGAGGCCTCGATCGTTGTCGTTGTCGGCCGGGGGGAACAGGTACACGGTGAGCCCGACCTGGACGGCGCCGCCGTCGGTGAGCGGGTTGTCGCCCACCATGAGGGTCGCTACCGGAGCCACTCGAAGCGCGTCGCAAGCGGACTCGAACAGTCGCGGTGCCGGCTTGGTCACGCCGTGCTCGCAGGACAGGACGAACACGTCGACCAGTTGGTCGAGGCCGTGGGCCGCGAACACCGGGCGGATGTCCCAGCCGGTGTCGCTCACCACGCCGACGGGGACGCCGGCGGCGCGCAGCCCCCGCAGTGCGGTCTCGGTGTCCGAGAACGGCTCCCAGCCGAAGGGACTGCTCTCCCGCTCGTACATCGCCTCGCCCAGCCCGGCGACGACGACGTCGAGATGCGAGTAGAGGCCAGTCCAGCACGCTCGGTGGGCCTCCGGGGAGAGGTCTCGGCCCTTGGACAGCTCCTCCGGGGTGCGGGCTCGCTCCTGGATCTCGGCCCAGAACCTCCGGGCCGTGGGCTCGTCGACCTGCACCCCGAGACCCTCGGCCGCCTGGACGATGGCCCTGTGGGCACCTGTCCGGCCGAAGAGCGTGTCGCCGAAGTCGAAGAGCACGGCTCGCAGCCTTGGCACGCCGGCACCCTAGCGGCGGGGAGTCTGTGCCTGTTCCATCTCTCGAAAATGGGTCAGGGAGCGTTCGGCGCCCCGCAGCTACCAAGCGGGAGGCACCGCGGGTCGAAGACGGCGGTGGGCGTGGATGGCCACTGCCCGACGAGGTAACGGTGGCCTCCGTCGACGGACTGGTAGTGCCCGGGCTGGCCGTCGGGAGCTACAGCCTTGGGGTCCCACCACACCTCCTGGGCGTCCTTGATGCCCCCGTAATCCGTCGTTCGATAGAAGAAGCTGGGCACGTAGGGCGAGTTGGACAGGAGGCGGATCCGGAACATCCCGTCGGCGAAGGTGCGGGGATCGAGCCTCGGGCCTTCCAGCTCCAGGCCCGAGTAGGCGAGCAACAGGCTGTAGAAGTCCAAGGGAGCGTCCAGCGGGGGGTCGGTGGTGGGATCGATGGACTTGTAGGCCTTCCACCACTGGCTCGCTTGCGGCTTCTGGGCGACGGGCAGGCTGCTGACCCCGAAGTTGTGCGCCCACTGTCGAGGGTCGTACTGGCGGGCGAAGAAGTCGCTGTCGCCCAGCAGGTAGCCGGTCTGGAGCCACTCGGGGAAGTACCCCTGCTCGGTCGCCGCCTTGGTCCCGAAGATCGGGGAGAACGGGTCGCACAGGCAGACGACCGTGGTGACCTTGGCCGCTTTCATCTGCTGCGCCGCGTTGGTCGCCTGTTGCTCGGCGGTGTTGACGTCGAGGGCGTAGCCGATCTTCGTTGCTGTCGGGATCCCCTCCTTGGCCAGACGGCGGCTGAGGTCGTCGCCCACACGGGAGTAGATGCTGGGGGTGCCGTCCAGGTTGGTGGTGGGGTAGAGGATGCCGTAGCGGCGGGGCTGCCCGTTGACCGGAGGGTTGCTGTCGGCCCCGCCGAAGCGGGCGCGGCTGTGTGTCCCGAGCCGCTTGGCGATGTACTCGGCCACCATGGCATCGGACGTGTCGGTGCTGGGGAGCATGCCGAACACGAACGGCGCGTGGGCGGCGTAGAAGCTCTGCGGCAGGGCATTGCCGGCGATGTTGGCGATGCCCCGCCGGGATGTCTCGTCCAGGTAGGTGTCACTCGTGCCGCCGACGTCGGAGCTGCCCACGTCAACGAAGGCGTGGTACTGCTGGTCGGTCGCCACGGCGTCGGCCCGAGCCCCCGAGGAGTCGCCCAGCTGGGCCTGGGAGTTGAAGATCTCGACGTTGACATGACGCCCGTAGGTCTGGAAGTAGCGGCTGAAGAACTCGGCGTACACGTTGATCGTGTGGTCCTCGAGGGACTGCGACGAGGTCTGGCCGGCGGCTTGGGTGATGGAGTTGAGCTGCTGGCTCGACGGGGCCTGGTAGAAGACGAGGTTCACGCTCGAAGCACTGACCCCCTTGTACGTGGCGCCGCCGTTGTTGGCTCCGGTCCATCCGGGTTTGCAACCCGCGCTCGGCCCGAGGAACGACTGTCGGGAGCAGTCGACCGCCGCACCGGCGACGCCCGAGGGCGACGGACCGGCCGCTGGTTGGCCCCCTGGCGAGCCCGGGCTGTAGCCCGAGAACACATTTGCTCGCGAAGGGGTGGTCGTCGGGGCCAGCGCGATCACCAGCGCCACCGCCAAGGCGATGGCCACGAAGGGGCCATACCGGCGGATCAGCCAGCCCGTCGACCGCGGCGCCGAGGTGCTCACTGGTCGCCCCTGATCTGTGGCTCGATCGAGCCGAGCAGGGAGCGGGCCGCAGACTCCGGAGTGGTGTCGACGGATCGGTCGGTGCCGAGATAGGACGCGATGACGCGCGGGTGGGCGACGACGTCCGCCGGCGGACCGGACGCGACCACCGAGCCGGCCTCCATGGCGACGAGGCGGTCGGCGACCTCGGACACCAGTCCGAGCTCGTGCTCCACGACGAGCAGGGCGGTGCCGGTCGTGTCGCGCAGCCAGCGGAGGAGCGGTCCCAAGCGCTCGGTCTCGTGCAAGGAGATGCCCGTCGCCGGCTCGTCCAGGAGCAGGACGCGCGGTCCCTCGGCCAGGCCGCAGGCGATGTCGACGATGCGTCGGGTGCCGGTCGAGAGCTCCGAGACCGGCGAGTCGGCGAAGGCGACGAGCCCAGTCAGCTCGAGCAGCTCGTCGACTCGCGACCACATCGCCCGCTCGGCGTCCCGCGCCACTGGCAGTGCGAAGACGCTCGAGAGCGGATCACGCACGTCGAGGTGACGATCGGATGCCACGGCCACCGTCTCCCGCACGGTGAGGGCCGGGAACAGCAGGGCCGACTGGAACGAGCGGCCCATCCCTTCCCGGGCCCGTCGC
>DASXYV010000409.1:0-3637 GCA_036502305.1 Acidimicrobiales bacterium | reverse complement strand
CCCAAGCTCCACCGTCTCTCCCGCCCGGCGCCACTGGGACCCTCGGCCAGCTGATGCGGGGGGTCGTCACCGGAGGAACCGGTACGGCGGCCAACGTGCCTGGGCCGCCCGTCTTCGGCAAGACAGGCACGGCGGAGTTCGGCTCGGGTCAACCACCGCAGACCCACGCCTGGTTCGTCGGCTACCGCGGCGACGTCTCCTTTGCCGTGCTCGTGGAGGGCGGCGGCGTCGGAGGCGCGGTCGCCGCCCCCATCGCCGCCCGCTTCCTCCAGGCCGCGAGCTGACTTGTACGCTGCGCCGTTTCCTGGCGGCTTCGCCGCCCCGGGCGGGGCCCTAACCCGCCCTCCTCCGAGCGGCGGGGGCCCCAACCCCGCCGCCGGCCGTCGTCCGGCGCAGCGATACGCTGCGCCGTGGACCTGAACGGGCGCGCCGCGCTCGTCACCGGCGGCTCGAGCGGGATCGGGGCGGCCGTGGTGCAGCGGCTCCAGCACGCCGGCAGCCGGGTGGCGGTGCTCGACCTCCAGGCCGAGGCGGGCGACGGCGACCTGGCGTTGGCGTGTGACGTGGCCGAGGAGGACCAGGTCGTCGAGGCCGCGGCCCACGCCCACCGGGCGCTCGGCGGCCTGGACGTCGCCGTGCTGGCCGCGGGTGTCGGGGGCATGTCGGCGCTCGCCGACATGTCCAGCTCCGAGTGGGACCGCGTCCAGCGCGTCAACCTCCGGGGCACGTTCCTCTGCCTCCGGGAAGCGGCCCGCGCCATGCGCCAGGCCGACCTGGGAGGGGCCATCGTGGCCGTCACGTCGGTGTCGGGGTTCCTGGCCGACCGGCTCATGGCGCACTACTGCGTGTCGAAGGCGGGCGTGGCGGCCCTCGTGCGGGTGGCGGCCAGGGAGCTCGGCCCCGCCCGGATCCGGGTCAACGCGGTGGCGCCGGGGACGACCGACACGCCGATGTTCGACGCCGCCCGCCGCCTACCGGGCTACGAGGAACAGGTGGCCGGACGCACCCCCTTGGGTGGGCTGGGCTCGCCCGGAGCAGTGGCCGAGGCGGCTGTCGCCCTTGTCGGGCTCGACTGGGTCACCGGCCAGATCGTCGCCGCCGACGGCGGGCTCTCGCTGTGGAGCCCGATCGACCCCGCCGAGCGCCTGCCCCGGTAGCACGCTCCAACCGACGCCGCCCGGCTACCGCTTCAGCACGACGACCGACGCGTTGGCGCCTCTGCCGACGGTGTGGGCCAGAGCCGTCCTCGCCCCCGTCACCTGCCGGGGCCCGGCGTCGCCGCGCAGCTGGAGCGTCAGCTCGACGATCTGACCCAGTGCCGAGGCGCCCAGGGGCTCGCCCTTCGACAGCAGGCCCCCACTCGGGTTGACCGGCAGCCGTCCGCTCATCTCGGTCGCCCCGTCCTCGACCGTCTTGCCTGCGTCACCCCGGGGGCAGAGGCCGAGCTCCTCGTAGGAGAGGAGCTCCCGAGCCGCGTCCGTGTCCTGGCATTCGACGACGTCGAGATCCGACGGGCCCAGCCCCGCGGCCTCGTAGGCGGCCCGGGCAGCCAAGGTCGTCGGCGGTGGGATGCTGTCGTCTGCCCGCCCCGACATCGGTGTGGCCTCACTCAGCACGTTCCCCGGTAGGTGCGATCGCAGGACGGCCGCGGCCACCTTCACCGGGCGGCCGGAGCCGCCGGCCGACCGCCGGAGCACGACCGCGGCCGCCCCCTCGTTGGGAGAGCACAGCATCCAAAGTCGCAGCGGCTCGCACACGACCCGGGAGGCCAACACCTCCTCGGCGGTGACCTCTCGGCGGAACATCGCGGCCGGGTTGTCCACCCCATGGCGACGGTTCTTCACCACGACCCGGGCCAGGTGGTCCAGGGTCACTCCGGACTCGTGCATGAGGCGCTGGGCGCGCAGGGCGAAGTAGGCGGGCGTCGCAGCCAGGCCCGCCTCCTCGCGCCACGGCTCGAAGAACGACGACCGGATGATGCCCTTGGGCATCTTCTCGATGCCGTAGACGAGGACGGTGTCGTGTTGGCCGGCGCGAATGGAATCGGCGGCGAGGATCAGGGCGGCGGCACCACTGGCACAGCCGGCCTCCACGTCGAAGATCGGGGTGCCCGTCATGCCCAGGGCGTCGAGGACCTTGTGACCGGCAGCCACCCCCCCGTAGGCGGTGCCGCAAAAGGCGGCCTGGAAGCCGCCCCGGCCCACGCCCGCCTCAGCCAGGCTCGCCCGCACGGCCGCCACGCCCATCTCGGTCACCGACATCCCGTCGAACCGCCCGAAGGGATGGATCCCGACACCTGCGATCTCGACGTCGGTCGCGGTCATCGCTCGTCCGGACCGAAGGCGTAGGTGACCACGGGCTGGCCGTCCTCACCTCGGTGGAGGGGAGCGATCTCGAGCCGCATGTCCTGGCCGCGGCGCAGCCGCGCCGGGTCGGCCTCGGTGATCCGGGTGATGACCCGGATCCGCTCGGGCAGCTCGACCACGCCGAAGCCGAACGGCACCCCGCCGAGATAGCCGGGGGGCGGCGCCGTCACCGCCGTCCACGACCACAGCGTGCCCGTCGGTGACAGCAGAGTCTCGGTGACGTCCTCCGCCGAGCAGTACGGACAGGAGGCGGTGGACGGGAAGTGGTGCTCACCGCAGCTGCCGCACCGCCCTCCGAGCAGGCGGACAGAGCCATCCGTCGCCTCCGTGAACAGCCCGGCCCGCACCGGGACTCCTCCGCGGGACGCATCCCTGACCTCAGCCGGATCGCTCGTCGTGGCCTCCGAACTCCTTGCGCATGGCGGACAGTATCCGGTCGGCGAAGTCGCCCTCGCCCCGCGAGCTGAAGCGCTCGTAGAGGGCCGTGGTCAGGACGTGGGCAGGGACGCCCTCGTCGATGGCGGCCATCGACGTCCAGCGCCCCTCTCCGGAGTCGGAGACCCGCCCGGTGAAGCTCGACAGGTCCGGGTCCCTGACGAGCGCCGAGGCGGTGAGATCCAGGAGCCACGACGCCACCACGCTCCCCCGGCGCCACACCTCGGACACCTCGGTTGTGTCGATGTCGTAGCGGTAGTACTCGGGATCCCGCAGCGGCGTGGTCTCGGCGCTCGTGACCTCCTTCTCGTCGCCGATGTTGGCGCGACGCAGGACGGCGAGGCCCTCGGCGTAGGCGGCCATGATCCCGTACTCGATGCCGTTGTGAACCATCTTGACGAAGTGGCCGGCGCCGTTCGGCCCGCAGTGGAGGTAGCCCTTCTCGGACGTGGAGGGTGGGCCTTGGCGACCAGGCGTCCGCTCGATCGAGCCCACTCCCGGAGCAATGGTGGCAAAGATCGGATCGAGGTGGCTGACCACCTCTGCCTCGCCTCCGATCATGAGACAGAAGCCCCGCTCCAGCCCGAACACGCCGCCACTCGTGCCGACGTCCACGTAGTGGATGCCTTTGGCCCCGAGCACCTTGGCCCGGTCGATGTCGTCCCGGTAGTAGGAGTTGCCGCCGTCGATGATGATGTCACCGGGCTCCATCTTCTCGGCCAGATCCGACATCATCTTGCCCGTGCCGGCAGCGGGAACCATCAGCCACGCCGCCCGGGGGGGTGCCAGCTTGGCGACCAGATCGTCGAGGGCGGAGGTTCCCGTTGCACCTGCCT
>DASXYV010000408.1:0-3054 GCA_036502305.1 Acidimicrobiales bacterium | reverse complement strand
GGATGATGGACACCGTGCTGAACCTCGGCCTCAACGACGAGTCGGTCGAGGGCCTGGCCAAGCAGACCAGCGACGAGCGCTTCGCCTACGACTCCTACCGTCGGTTCATCCAGATGTACGGCCGCATCGTGCTCGGACTGCCGGGCGAGGAGTTCGACCGGCTCTTCGACGCGGCCAAGGAGCTGGCCAACACCACCTCCGACGCCGATGTCCCTCCCGAGCTGCTCCGCTACCTGGTGACCTCCTTCAAGCAGATCGTCGAGCGCTCCACCGGGGCGCCGTTCCCCCAGGACCCGACCCAGCAGCTGCGGGGTGCCATCGAGGCAGTGTTCGGCTCCTGGAACGGACCTCGGGCAGTGACCTACCGCAACCGCGAGCGCATCCCCCACGATCTCGGCACGGCCGTCAACGTGCAGGCCATGGTCTTCGGCAACCGCGACGACAACTCCGGTACGGGCGTGGGCTTCACCAGGGACCCGGCCACGGGGGCTCAGGGCGCCTACGGCGACTTCCTCGTCAACGCCCAGGGCGAGGATGTCGTCGCCGGCATCCGCAACACCGAGCCGCTCGCAGCCCTGGAGGGCCGCTTCCCCCGGATCTACAAGGAGCTGCTCGCGATCTTCGAGCGCCTCGAGCGCCACTACCGGGACATGTGCGACACCGAGTTCACCATCGACCAGGGCAAGCTGTGGATGCTCCAGACGCGGGTGGGCAAGCGCACGGGAGCGGCGGCGCTGATGATGGCCGTGGAAATGACCAAGGACCGACGCATCAAGCTCACCCGGTCCGAGGCCGTCGGCCGCGTCAACGCCGATCACCTGGACCAGGTGCTCCATCCCCGGTTCGCCTCGAGCGACGTGCCCGTGCTGACCAAGGGCCTGGGGGCGTCGCCCGGTGCCGCCGTGGGCCGCGTCTGCTTCACCGCCGACGCCGCCGTGGCTGCCGCCGGGAGGAGAGAGCAGGTCGTGCTGGTGCGGACCGAGACCTCGCCCGAGGACGTCCACGGGATGATGGCCGCCGAGGGCATCCTCACCACCCGTGGCGGGCTGGTCAGCCACGCCGCCGTGGTGGCCCGGGGCTGGGGCAAGCCGGCCGTCGTTGGCGCCGAAGCGGTGCGCATCTCGGGCCGGAGCTTCACGGTCGGCGGTGTGACGGTGTCCGAGGGCGACTTCATCTCCCTCGACGGCACGACCGGTGAGGTGGTCCTGGGTGAAGTGCCCCTCACCGCCGCGGCTCCACCTCCGGAGTTCGCCACCGTGCTGGCGTGGGCGGACGAGATCCGTCGGGGACGCATGGGCGTGCGCACCAACGCCGACACCGGACCCGACGCCGCCAACGCCCGCAGCTTCGGAGCCGAGGGCATCGGGCTGTGCCGGACCGAGCACATGTTCCTCGGCGACGACCGGCTGCCGATCGTGCGCCGCATGATCCTGGCGGGCACGCCCGACGAAGAGGACGCTGCCCTGGAGGAGCTCCGGGTGGCGCAGAAGGCCGACTTCGCCTCGATCCTCGAAGCCATGGATGGTCTGCCGGTGACGGTCCGGCTCCTCGACCCGCCCCTGCACGAGTTCCTCCCGAACACCGAGGACCTGCTGGTCAAGGTGGAGACCAAGGGGCTCGAGGCGGAGGAGCGCCTCCTCCTCGAGGCCGCCTTGGCCTGGCGAGAGGTCAACCCGATGCTCGGTACGCGGGGTGTCCGCCTGGGCGTCATCAAGCCGGGCCTGTACGCCATGCAGGTGCGGGCCCTCATGGAGGCGGCGGTCGAGCGGGTGGCCGGTGGAGGGGCACCCATCGTGGAGATCATGATCCCGCTGACCGTCACGCGGGAGGAGCTGGCGCTGGCCCGGTCGTGGGTGACCAAGGCCGTCGCCGAGGTGGTGGGCGAGGTGCCCGGCGGCGGTGACGGTCCGCGGTCGGGGAACGGCGCCAGGGCCAGGCGGCGCCGGCTGGAAGTCTCGATCGGGACCATGATCGAGACCCCGCGGGCGGCGCTGCGGGCCGACGAGATCGCCGAGGAGGCCGACTTCTTCTCCTTCGGGACCAACGACCTCACCCAGATGACGTTCGGCTTCAGCCGCGACGACGTCGAGGGGCGATTGATGAGCGCCTACCTGGAGAAGGGACTGCTCCCACACAATCCCTTCGAGACCGTCGACGCCGGCGGCGTGGGCGAGCTGGTGTCCATCGGTGTGCAGCGCGGCCGGCAGACCCGACCCGACCTCAAGGTGGGCGTGTGCGGTGAGCACGGCGGCGACCCGGACTCGATCGCCGTCTTCGCCCGGGCGGGGGTCGACTACGTCAGCTGCTCCCCGTTCAGGGTGCCCATCGCCCGCCTGGCCGCGGCCCAGGCCGTTCTGGCCGCCGACGGGCACGTCTGAGGGCGCCGGGCGAGGCTGCGGCGGGTCGATGTTCGACGTCACCCAGGCGGCGGTGGAGGGCGCCCTTGCCGCCGGCGCCACCTATGCCGACGCCCGGGTCGTGCTCTCCCGCTCCCAGCTGATCACGGCTCGCGACGAGGCCGTGGAGACCCTGAGCCAGAGCGAGGCGATCGGGGTGGGGGCGCGGGCACTGATCGGCTCGTCGTGGGGGTTCTTCGCCACTCCGGAGACGACTACCGCCGCGGCACGCCGGGCAGGGGAGCGGGCGGCCGAGATCGCCCGGGCGTCGGCATTGGTCGCCGGATCGGGCCGTGGGCCGGCGCCCGCCGGGTTGGTGGAGGTGGCTCCGGTGATCGCCCACTGGGAGTCGACCTACGAGGTGCACCCGCTCGAGGTGTCGCTGAGCGAGAAGGCCGATCTGCTCGTCGACGCGACCGCCACCATGCGCTCGGTCGCCGGTATCTCTCTCGCCGAGGCTGACGCCACTGTGTGGGACACCGAGAAGTGGTTCGTCTCGAGCGATGGACACCGGGTGTCCCAGCGGCTGGTCGAGTGCGGGGCGTCGATGACGGCGACCGCTGTCGGCGACAGCGAGACGCAGCGCCGGTCCTACCCCGGCATTCGCGGCCACTACGGCACGCAGGGCTGGGAGCTGGTCCGTGGTATCGATCTGGGC
>DASXYV010000407.1:0-5857 GCA_036502305.1 Acidimicrobiales bacterium | reverse complement strand
TCCCTTCCTCGTTGACGACGGGCAGGTTGGGGGAAGCCGTGGACCGGCGACCGTAGCGCTTGCCGGGTTCGTCCCGTGGGCACGCCGGGCTCTGCGGCAGACACTGCCCGGTGGGTCGGGGTCGACCCCAGTGCCGCTCGAGGACCATCTGCTCTCGTGGTTCATGCGTCGAGTCCTCGACGTGTCGTTCCATTGCGTCCGCACGTGTGGCGACGACGCCTTCGCACCCGACCGGGCGCCCCTCGACGGGTGGACCGAGATCCTAACCCGCTCTCCCGCTCTTGCCCGCGTCCTAGGGGTGACCGCCGTCCGTTGGCTCGCGTTCTCGGTCGAGCTGCTGGATCGCCTCACATGCGACATGCCCGGGCTTCGATCCCTGATCGGTGGCGATGGCGACGGTCCGCTGCCTGTACCGGTCGGCTGCGACGCCGCTGCAGGGGAAGTCCACGACGGGGGCCGTTCCGTGACCGTGGTCCACTTCGACAACGGCACCAGGCTCTACTACAAGCCCAAGGACTTGCGGCTCGGTGACGCTCTCGCCGACTTGGTCCTTGCCCTCAGGGTCGATCTGACCCTGCCGGCGCGCTGGTCCCGGGACGGCTACGTCTGGGAGCTCCCAGTGGACACCACGCGGCCCGCCGACGCCGCGGCCTGGGCACGCCTGGCCCGCCAGGTGGGCATGTGGGCACGCCTGTTCGACGTGCTCGGCTCGAGCGACATGCCGGCCGAGAACACCATGGTGGCCGGCGACCGGTTGGTCCCGATCGACACCGAGACGATCCTCCCGTTCCTCTTCGGCCCGAGCGAGGGCACGCCCTGGACACCTGCAGCGGCCGCATCCGCGTTGCTCACCTTTCCGCTGCTTACCCGCGCCCAGGCGATCGCCACGGACTACGGGCTCCTGGGTGCGACGGCAAATGCGCCCCTGCTGGACCACATCGCCGACATGGCCACCGGCCTGACCGAGATGCACCGGACCCTGGTCGAGCACCGAGGCACATGCTCGTCGGCCCTCGAGCGCTGGAGCGACCTCCCCGTGCGCGCCGTGGTCCGAAACACCTGGGTTTACGACCGGCTGCTCACGGACAGCCTTCGTGACGACGCCCTGGTGGACGGGGTGCAGCGCGATCTGGTGATCGAGCGGCTCTGGCGGGCACAGCTCCGGTTCGGACTGGCCGAGGAGATGGTGGATGCCGAGGTCGCCGCGTTGCGCGATCTCGACATCCCCCTCTTCCGGTTCCTCGCCGGTGGACAAGACCTAATCGGCCCGGGGGGTCGGACGACCCGTGACGCGCTCCACGAGCCCTCTTTGGTCGGCGTGTTCGGGCGCCTGGACGCCCTCCCCGCCCACCCCGACCCGGCCGATCTCGACGCGCTGGAGACGCTGGCGTTCTGCGCTGCTCCGGATCACCGACCGGGAGGCCACGACGACGGCGACGCCTCGGGGGTCGAGCGGACCGAGCCGGCCGAGGGGGGGGAGCGAGCCGATCGCGCCGAGCCGGCCGAGGCGCGGTGGCTGGCCGAATGGCGGACCGCCGGTCGCGAGCTGCTCGAGCTCCTCCAGCGAGGCGGCTCGGGGAACGGGCGGCTTGAGGCCGGGCTCGTGTACGTCGCACACAACGATCGTTTCGTTCTCGCCAGATCTCGCGTCCCCGACCTCCTCTCCGGCTCCGCCGGCATCGCGCTCGTCCTGGCGGAGCTCTCCCGGGCGGACGGCCCCGACGGCGACGACCCCGAGGATCTCGGCAGAGCGCTCCTCGAAGAGGCCACCCGACAGGCGCACCACACGGTCGTCGGTCTCGGTTGGCTGCTCGACGACGTGGCCCGCTGGCGCTCGAGCGGTGTGGACCGCCCGCATCTCGGTCTGCACTGGGGACTGCCGGCCGCGCTCTACGCGGTGTGCGCCCTCCCTCCGGAGCTGACCGGTGAGGGTGGCACGGAAGCGCTCGAACGGACCACCGAAATCCTCGAAGACCTCGATCCGCAGCACGCGTGGTCGGACGGCCAGCTCGTCCCTCCGGCCGGGCTGCTCCTGGCACTGGACACCTGGGCCGTCACGCCTCGGCGAGGTGGAGCAGCAGGCGACGTGCTCCGGCCGCTGCGCGAGCGGCTCGCCCAGCACCTGGTGCAGCACTGGAGCACCGTTCGGCCGGCGCGGCGAACCGCCCGCATCCTGGCCCCCCTGCTCCCCTCCGACCACGGAGCAGCAGCGCTCGCGCTCTGCGGCCACGCCCGATCGGTCGGTGGGGCGATCCCTGCCCCGGCCGCCGCCTGGCGAGACGACGGGTGCCCTGAGAAACCAGGCGACCGTCTGGTCCTTGCCAGCCTTGGTCGGATCGCCGTCGAGGCTGACGGAGGCGACGCCGCCGCGCCCGGGGACCCGGCGACCTCGCTCGAGTGCCTGGCCCGCATGGAAGAGGCGGTGCTCCTCGCGCGCGCGACCGGGGATGCGCGCGCTTTCGACGAGGCGACCCGTCACGGGCGCATGCTCCTCGATCGGCGCCGGCGTCACCGACGGTGGTTCCCCGAGGCGCTGGCCGCCGACCGCTTCCGGTTGTCCGCGATGTGGGGCATCGGGGCGGTCGTCCACGGGCTGGCCGGGCTGGCCGCGCCCGAGCGGTCGCGATCCCTGTGCCTGCTCGAGCCACCAGCGGTATGGTCGCAGTGAGCACTAGAGGATGGCTCATGACTACCGAAGCAGCTACCTGGTGAGTGGCGGGAGGGAACCCGGATGCGCGGATGTCCCCCTCGAAGCCCCCGCCCCCCCGGAGCGTGCACCCGACGCCCACCGGCCGGTGATTTTCCTCGCGCCGGCACGGTCCCATTCGTCCGTCGTCGCCACCATGATCGGCTCTCACCCGGAATGCTTCGGGTTCCCCGAGCTCTATCTATTCGATCACGCCACCGTCGGTGCGCGCTTGGACGCACCGCCGGCGTTGGGCAAGACACCGCCTGGCTGGAATCCTGTTCCCGGCCTGGGACGCGCCATCGCGGAGCTCCACGAGGGCCAACAGAGCCCGGCGAGCATCGCAGCTGCACGTCGATGGCTCGAAGAGCGACGATCGTGGTCGGGCGCTGACATCTTCGATCACCTGCTTCGGCTCGTTGCGCCCCGCATCGGGGTCGAGAAGTCGCCTGAGACCGTCAATGGCAAAGACAAGATGTCACGTGCGCTCAATGCCTACCCACATGCACGTTTCCTCCACCTCGCACGGCACCCGATCACCGCCATGCGCTCGCTGCAGGCGCATTACGTCCTCTTCGACCACCCGACGCACTGCGCGCTCAGCTGGTTCAATCAGCACCGCCGCATTCTCGATTTCACTGCAGGACTTCCCGCCGGCCAGTTCATCCTCGTGCGCTCCGAGTCGGTACTGAACTCACCGGAGAGTGAGCTCGAGCGCATCGCCCGGTGGATCGGCGTGAGCGAGGACCCGGACGCGACGTGCGCAATGCGACATCCCGAGCTGTCGCCTTTCGCCCGCCCCGCCCCGGACGTCGCTTACGGCGGCAACGACCCAGGGTTCCTGCGACAGCCGACCCCGCGAGCGGTGCAGCTACCGCGATCGCTCGACCCGCCGCCCGCATGGAGGATCCCCGGGGACGTGTGGTCGCAGGTGGAAGAGGTGGCTCGTGCCCTCGGGTACTGATCGGACCACTGTCGCGAGATCTGGTGCCGAGTGCACGAAGACGGACATCGCCGAGGCAGTCCTCGGTCGAGGGCGATCTCCCTTATGAGAGCTGACGAAGGGCGAGGTCGGCGAAGCGACCCCCAGTCGCCATGAGCTCCTCGTAGCTGCCCTGCTCCACGATCCTGCCCTGATCCAGCACCATGATCGTATCGGCCTCGCGGATGGTGGAGAGCCGGTGGGCGATCACCACCCTCGCCGCCCGCAGCCTGGCGATGGCGTGGGCCACCTGCGCCTGGGTGCGGTTGTCGAGAGCGCTGGTGGCCTCGTCCAAGAGAAGAATCTTTGGTTTGGCGACCACTGCCCTGGCGAGGAGCAGACGTTGGCGTTGGCCGCCTGAGAAGGTGGAAGCTCCCTCGGATATGAAGGTGTTCATCTGCATCGGCATGTCGCGGATGTCGTCGGCGATCCCGGCGACCTCCGCCGCCTCCCAGGCATCGTCCATGGTGAACGAGCGGTTGCCCACGATGTTGGTGAACACATCGCCTGGCAGGACCCGCACACTCTGGGTGGCGACGCCGATCTGACGTCGCACTGCAACCAGGTCGAGCGAGTCGAGATCCTTGCCGTCGTATCGGACGGTCCCCACCTCGGGCATCTCGAGCCCGAGCAGTATGCGCATGACCGAGGACTTTCCCGACCCCGAGGGACCTACCAGGGCGACGAAGGCGCCCGGGTCCACCTGAAACGACACGTCGTCGAGCACGGCGGGCCCGTCAGCGGTATAGCGGAAGCCGATGTGGCTCACGGTGATCGCGCCCGACAGCTGCCCCGGCTCCTCGCCGCCCTCGGTCACCTCCGCCGGGGTGTCGAGCACCGGGCGCGCGCTCTCGTACAGCGGTCGGGACTGGGCGACGAACACCGCCACCCCCGTCAGCCCGGCGACAGCCGCCAAGGCCTGGCCAAAGGCGGCGTTGAGGGCGATGAAGGTAGCGGAGGACACGGTGCCCGTGGGGAGGGTGGCGACCGCCAGGAATAGCGCTGCCGTCCCTACTGCCGTCGCTGCAGCCGCGAACGCGGTGACGATGGCGAAGCCCCGCTGGGAGGCGACGAAGGCCTCCTTCAGGGCCGCGAAGCGGGTGGCCCACTGGGCGAAGGCCCGACGCTCGGCGTTGGCGACCCGTAGCTTGCCAACCCCGTCCACGAACTGCATGGCCAACCCGAAGGAGGCCTGGGTGGCCTCCGTTTGCGCGGTGAGGTGGGCAGACTGCGAACGGGTGAAAAGAACGATACCCGCAGCCCCGGCCACGAGCACGACCGATCCGAACAGCGCTAACCGGGACTGGAGGTAGAAGGCGAGGCCCAGATTGAAGAGCCCGATGGGCACCGCCAACATGCTCGTGGTCACCGCGGCGGTGGCCAGGCTCTGGATCTGATCGACGGCCATCACCCGCCTGGCGAGGGAGCCAGAGGAGTAGCGACGGAAGAACCAGAGAGGCAGGTCGACCACGCGGTCGGTAAGGGCGGATTGCAGATCCTTGGTGACGTGGCCACTCATGCGGGCGAGCGCTTGGCGCTGAATTACCGAGAAGCCAAGGCTGCCCACAGCAAAGACAACGAGCAACAGCGTGAGGCCCAACAGCACCCCGGACTTCTGCTGCGGCACGACGGTCGAGAAGATGTACTTCGTGACGAGGGGCGTGATCAGCGACAGCAGCCCGACCGCCAAGCCCAGCAGAACGAGCCGCCAGAGGTCCGAACCTACCGATCGCCGGAGGAATCCGAGGATCTCCCGCCCGCTCACCTCATGGCGAGGAAGTGCCCGATAGAGCATCGCCGCCTCGTCGCTCAGGCGCTCGGCAACGGAGGCGTCCACTCGGCAAGTCGTGCCGTCAGCAGGATCCACCAGGTCCATCGCCCCCGGTCGACGCGGAACCAGCGCAACCGGCCTCCCGTCGGCCAGGTTTGCGTAGAGGGCACCGATGTCCTGGCGCCACCAGCGACCCTCTAGGGTGACCCTCCGCCAGCGAAGTCCTGAGGTCCGTGCAATGGCGTCAACCCGGTCCATGCCTGCCACGTCGCCCAGGTGCTCGGGGAGCCGAAGTTCGACCCCGGTGGAGGCGGCCACCATCGACAGAGCCCGGGCAGTGGGGTCGTCGGTATCGGGCTCGGGCCGCCGGCCTCGGGCCGGCTCGAGCACGCGGCTCAGCCCGGTATAGACGCGGGTG
>DASXYV010000406.1:0-6883 GCA_036502305.1 Acidimicrobiales bacterium | reverse complement strand
CATGCTCTTCACCGAGCTGGCCCTGATCCGATGGACGGCCGCCAACAACGTCTACCTGGCCTACATCACCAACTTCGTGCTGTTGGCCAGCTTCCTCGGTATCGGCGTCGGCTTTCTGCTCGGGAGCTCCGGGCGTGACCTCTCACGCTGGGCGCCGCTCGCGCTGGCGGCCCTGGTTGCCTTCGTGCTCATCTTCCCCGTCAAGGCCTACGGCCTGGCCGGCGCCCATCAGCTCCAGGGTCGCGGCGGCGCTGACGCCCTGCCGCAGTGGTTGAGCCTGTCGATCATCTTCCTGCTGGTCACTGCGGTGATGGCGGGCCTGGGCCAGGCCGTCGCCCGTGTGTTCGTCCGCTTCAGCCCCCTGGAGGCCTACCGGCTGGACATCGTGGGCAGCATCGGCGGGATCGCGTTCTTCTCGTTGCTGTCGTTCCTGCGCCTGCCTCCCGTGGTCTGGGGCGCGGTCGTCGGCATCGGGATGATCCTCCTGCTGCGCGGCAGACTGCGGTGGTGGCAGGGAGCTGCGGCGGTGGGCGTGATCGCGCTGTTGGCGGTCGAGTCCACGTCGGCCTTCGACCACTGGTCGCCCTACTACAAGATCACCGCCTTCACGCCCCAGGACACCCACGGGGTATTCGTCGTGTCGGCGAACAACATCCCTCACCAGGCCGTCTACCCGGTCGACACGCTGCACAAGATCCTGCCCTTCTACTTCTTCCCCTACCGGCACCTGAAGCCCGGCAGCCTCGACGACGTCCTGGTGATCGGGGCCGGCACCGGCAACGACGTGGCCACCGCCCTGTCCGAGGGGGCCAAGCACGTCGACGCTGTCGAGATCGACCCGGTCCTCGCCCAGTTGGGTCGGGACCACAACGCCGACCGGCCCTACCAGGACCCCCGGGTGAGCGTGCACATCAACGACGGCCGCGCCTACCTGCAGCAGACCGGCAAGCACTACGGCCTGATACTGCTCGCGTTGCCCGACTCGCTGACGGTGCTCGGCGGCGAGTCGAACCTCCGACTCGAGAACTACCTGCTCACCGTGCAGGCGGTGCGGTCGGCGCAGTCCCACCTCACGCCCGACGGCACGTTCGCCATGTACAACTACTACCAGCCCTTCCTGCTCGATCGGTACGCCAGCACCCTCGAGGCCGTGTACCCCAGCGCGCCGTGCGTGGAGGTCGGTGCGCCCCTGGGCGGGCGCAGGCAGGCGGTGCTCACGGCCGAAGCTCGCGGGCCGGTCCCGAGCTGCGCCACCTCCTGGCACGGCCGTCATCTGACCCCGGCCACCGACGATCACCCCTTCCCGTACCTCGAGACGCCGTCGATCCCCTCGCTCTACCTGTGGACGATGGGCCTCATCATGCTGGCGTCCCTGCTCATCGTCAGGGTGACAGCGGGACGCTTGCGCTCAATGGGTCGTTACGTCGACCTCTTCTGGATGGGGGGAGCGTTCCTGCTGCTGGAGACCAAGAACGTCGTGCAGTTCGCCCTGCTCTTCGGCACCACCTGGTTCGTCAACTCCTTGGTGTTCGCCGGAGTGCTGCTGAGCGTGCTCGCCGCCGTGGAGGTCGCACGCCGGATCACGCTGCCGAGACCGACCCTGCTGTACGGGGGCTTGCTGGTCGCGCTGGCGACCAGCTGGGCGGTGCCCCAGGACGCGCTGCTCGGCCTCGCTCCGGCGCTGCGCTTCGTCGTCGCCGCGGTGCTCGCCTTCGCTCCGATCTTCCTGGCCAACCTGGTGTTCGCCCAACGGTTTAGGGAGGTGGGTTCGTCGACGACGGCGTTCGGCGCCAACCTGCTGGGCGCCATCCTGGGCGGCATCCTCGAGTACCTCTCGCTCGTCACGGGCTACCGGTTCCTGCTCGTCCTCGTGGCCGTCCTGTACGGCCTGGCCTTCGTCTTCGGTCGACGGCTCGGGATGGCCAGAGCCGACGCCTGACGCCCCGGCTCTACAGAGCCGGCTCCCCGCTGGCACGGCTCACCATCTACGGCCCGCGCCGGCGTCGGTGGGTGCCCGCTCGCCGTCGACGAGGCTCACCTCCGTGCTCGAAGACGACAGCTCCAACTGGGGCAGCTCGGCGAACTCGGCAGGCACGTCCGCTTCCGAGACCGGCCCCGCTCCCTCGGGGGTGAGGTCCTCCCGGCGGACCCGGACCAGCAGGCCCGACACCACGGCGGCACCCAGGAGCAGGAGGGCCGCGACGACGAATCCCCACACCCAGGAGCTCGTGGTGGCGGAGGCGATGGACGCCGGAGTGGGATGAATGGGCCGCACGGCGTCGAAGCGGGCGGTCGCCACGGCGGTCAGGACGGCCAACCCGAGCGAGCCGCCGATCTGCTGGCTGGCGTTCAGGAGGGCGGAGGCGACGCCGGCGTCCTCCCTCGGGACGCCGGCCACGGCCGACGACGTCATGCTCACGAAGGCCGCCCCCATGCCCGCGCCGATGAGCAGGATGGAAGGCAGGACGACGTCGAGGTAGCCGGTGGTGGGCGAGACCCGCACCAGCAGGGCGAGCCCGGTGGCGGCCGTCAGGAAGCCGGTCACCAGGATCGGACGGGCACCGACCCGACCCAGGATGCGCGAGCCGATCGTTGCGCTCGTGACGATGACGGCCGAGATGGGGAGAAAGGCCAGTCCGGTCTTCAGCGCCGAGTAGTGCAGGACGTCCTGCATGTAGAGCGTGAGGAAGAAGAACATGGCGAACAGTCCGGCCCCGGAGAGGAGCATGCCCAGGTCGGCTCCGACGAGGGTCCGGCTCCGGAACAGCCGCAACGGCACCAGCGGATAGCGCCGCCGGAGTTGCAGGACGGCGAAGGTCGCCAGGAGGACGGCTGCGATCGCGAAGACGATGAACGTGGTGGCGGACCCCCAACCCCACACGTTGGCCCGCACCAGGGCGAAGACGAGCGTGCCGAGGCCGGCCGTCGCCGTCACCGCGCCGGCGACGTCGAAACCACCGGCGACGGGATCGCGGCTCTCTTCGATCAGCCGGTACGAGGCGATGGCGGCGAACACTCCGATCGGAATGTTGACGAAGAACACCCACCGCCAGGAGAGCCCGCTGGTGAGCACCCCGCCGAGCAGGAGGCCGATGGCGGCGCCGGTCCCGGCGATCGCTGCCCATACTCCGAGCGCCCGGTTGCGCTCCTCGCCCTCGGTGAAGATGACGGTGACGAGGCTCAGGGCGGCAGGCGCCATGAAGGCTCCTCCGAGACCCTGGACGGCCCGCGCCGCGATCAGCACCCCCGCAGAGTTTGCGATTCCGCCGGCGAGGCTACCGAGCACGAAGAGGGCCACACCGGCGACGAAGACGCGACGCCGGCCGTAGCGGTCGGCCACCCGCCCGCCGAGCAGGAGGAAGCCGCCGAAGGCCAGGATGTACGCCGTGACCACCCACTGGAGGCTGGCGGCCGAAGAGAAGTGCAGGGCCCGCTGGATGGAGGGCAGGGCCACGTTCACGATGGTGGTGTCGAGCACCACCATGAGCTGGGCCAGAGCCAGGACGGCGAGCGCCGCCCACCTGTACCGGCTTGCGCCGGTCGGCGTCCGGTCCACTTCGGCTACGGCGGTCGCCATGGCGACCTCCTCTCTCGAGCGCGTCAAAACAAGACATCTTTGAGTCAACGGACGTTGATTCAACGACTGTAGAATGACTTGGCCGGATTGTCAACGCCTGTAGAATCGAACCGTGACCACGACTGATGCATTCCCGGTGGCGAAGGGGGAGCGGCGGCACCAGACCGAGGAGAGGATCCTCGGTGTAGCCCGCGAGCTCTTCTCGGAGACGGGATACGACCGGACGACCATCCGCGCCGTTGCCGCCGGTGCAGGAGTTGATCCGGCGCTGGTCATGCACTACTTCGGCTCGAAGGAGAACCTGTTCGGCGCCGCGATCCGTGTCGACATGGAAGACGTGGTCGTCGGGCCGGAGGAGGAGTTGGCCGACCGCCTGCTCGCCAAGCTCGAGCAGAAGTTGGAGGGGGAGCCGGAGGCCCAGCTGGCGCTGCTCCGCTCGATGCTCACCCATGACCAGGCTGCCGAGGCTGTACGCGCTGCCCTCAGGCGCGAGTGCGGCCAGGTGGTGGGAAACGCCATCGGCGGCGAAGCGGGCAGCCTGCGAGCGGGAGTCCTCTCAGCCATGACCGTCGGGGTGATGGTGGGTCGCTACCTGCTCCAGCTCGAGGGCCTGAAGGACGCGGATCCGAAGGAGATCATGGAGCTCCTCCGTCCCTGCTTCCACTCCGTCGTCGACCGGGACGCCGAGACCCGGAAGACCGTCCGGCCGTCGCGGTCGAAGCCGGCCCCGGAGGCTGGGCCGAAGGCTCGGCCCCGGTCGAAGCGAGGTCGGGCCGGCTGAGCCCGGGCTCGGGATCCCTCAGTGGTGCTGGGTGGCGAGGGCCGACTTTGCACCACCATTCGCGGTCCGCAGGAGAACGGTCAGACTGCCGATGAGCACGGGCAGCATGGTGCTGTGATAGGCGATGTCAGGGATGTCGCCGGCCCGAGCCGTGAAGGTCAAGCCGACGACAAACCCGAAGATGGCAAAGCCTGTGGCCGCCAGCGCGACCGCTCGCCCCCAAGCAGGAGCGCGTACCAGCGCGATCGCCCCACAGGCCAGCGCCGCGCCGATGATCGCCTCAGCGATCCCTGCGGCATCGGGGTTGAAGCCTGACCGGCCATGGACGTCGCCTACCAGATGCACGAACGAGGCGACCGCGAGCGTGGCTGCCGCGAAACCCATCACTGCGCCGATCCCCCGGTCGATCTTGCGGCGGCCCGGCGCGGGCCTGCTGGTGATCGTGCTCATCGGTCGGAACCCCCTGTTGTTCGGCCCGGTTGGGCGGGCGGCGAGCATGGTGATCGTCTGTCCGGGTAGCGGCATCTGCTACTCCGTGGCGATTGCGGCGAGCATGGGTAGGCGGGCCGCTCGCCGGGCGGGCCGAAGCGCAGCGAGGAGCCCGGCCAATCCCCCCACGAGGAGGATGACGACCAGCTGGGCGGGCGGGGCAGTGAACGTGGCGATGCCCTGGGCGATGTTCGCCGCGTCGGCGAGGGCCCATCCGAGGAACACGCCGAGCCCGAGCCCGCCGACGGTGCCGAACAGGGCGATGATCACCGATTCCCAGCGCAGGGTCGCCCGCAGCTGCGGTCGGGTCTCACCCAGGGCCCGGAGCAGTCCGAGCTCGCGTGTCCGCTCGAAGATGGACAGCGACAAGGTGTTGGCGATGCCGAACAAGGCGATCACGATGGCGAGGGCCAGCATCACGTAGACGATGCCGAGCACGGTGTTGATCGCTCCTCCCGCCGAGGTCACGAAGGCCTGGTGGTCCTGCACGGTCGGGCCGCCGTAGGACGCGGCCACCTGACGCAGCGCCGTCTGCCCGGCGGCAGTGCTCACGCCCGGCCGCAGCTTGACGAAGATTGCCGAGTCGACCGTCTGGACGGCGTGGGGAGACCAGGCGGCCTGAGGGAGGACGAAGTCTCCGGCGAGGTCGCGGCTCTGGAAGATGGCGCCCACGGCGAGCGGCGTGGTGGTGCCGTCGGGGAAGGTGACCGGTAGCGCTGTGCCGAGCCGCCAGTGGCGGTCGTCGGCCTGGCGCTGTGACACCGCCAGCTGGTTCGCACCCAGGTCCGCGAGCGAGCCGCCGACCGTGTGAAGGTCGAGCACCGTCCCGATCTGGCTCGGATCGACGACGCTGACCTTCTGGCTGTGTCCGGCGATCCGGGCGTCGTCGCCCCGGCCGCCGCCTGTCCCGAGTCCGGTCGCCACCTGCACCTGCGGGAGCTGGGCGGCGGCGGCGGCGAGCTGGGGGGAGAGCCCGCCTCCGCCGCCTCCGCCGCCGAACCCGCTCGGGGCGATGGCGAGGTCGCCCTGGAACGAGCCGGCGACACCGTCGTTCATCGACGTCTTGAGCGACGCCGCCAAGACGGTGAAGAGAGTGACCACGGCCACGCCGACCATGAGGGCGGTGGCCGCGGACGACGTGCGCCGGGGGTTGCGCATGGCGTTCCCTTGGGCGAGCACACCGGGCAGCCCGCGCAGCCGGGCCGCGGGCCAGCCGATGAGCGCGCTGGCTGGCCGGGCCACCACCGGGCCGAGCACGACCATGCCGACGAGGACGGCCACCGCCCCCAGCCCGACGGGGGCCAGGACGCCGTTCCCGGAGCCGGTCAGCCCGACGAGGATGACCGCGGTCCCGGCGGCGCTCAGGGCCAGACCAAGGAGCCGCCGCCTCGACGTGGACGCCACCTGCGTCGTGGTCTCCCGCATGGCCGCCAGTGGTGGGATGCGGGACGCCCGCACCGCTGGGGGGAGCCCGGCGGCGACGGTGACGACGACGCCGACGACGAGGGCGGTGATGATGCTGCCCGCGGTGACGACCAGGCCTCCCGCGGGAAGCGCGAACCCGAAGCTGTCGAAGAGCCCCTTCAGCAGCCCGGCGATGGCGAGCCCGCCGAGCACACCCAGCGCCGAGGCGACGGCGCCGACTGCCAGGGCCTCGATGACGACCGAGCCCAGGATCTGGCGGCGCGAGGCTCCGATGGCCCTGAGCAGCGCTGCCTCCCGGGTGCGCTGGGCGGTGAGGATCGAGAAGGTGTTGGAGATGCTGAACGTGGCGACGAGCAGGGCGATGCCGGCGAACACCAGCAGAAAGATCCGCAGGATGTCCAGGAACGAGCTGTTGACGTTGTCGACGTTGTCCTGGGTGAGCTGGGCACCGGTGATCGCCTGAACGCCCTGCGGCAGCGCCGCCTGGATCCGGGTGACCACCGTGTCCTGGCTCACACCGGGCGCGGCCTTGACCGAGATGCTGGTCACCTGGCCGGGGCGGCCGCTGATGTACCGCTCGGCCCCGGCCAGGCTGAAGGCCGTGTAGGTCG
>DASXYV010000405.1:0-1599 GCA_036502305.1 Acidimicrobiales bacterium | reverse complement strand
ATGCGGGCCGGCGACGTGAGGGGCTCCGCTTGACGGCACCGCTGTCATCGCTCCGGGTGGTGGAGTGCTCGATGCTCGGCCCCGGCGCCATCACCACTCCTCTGGCGGACCTCGGGGCTGATGTCGTGAAGGTCGAGCCGCCGCAGGGCGACTACGTCCGCGAGATGACCTGGCCCATCGTCGACGGGGTCTCGCTGATGCACTTGCAGCTCAGCCGGGGCAAGCGCAGCGTCGTGCTCGACCTGCGCACCGACGCGGGGAGGGGCGTCTTCCTCGACCTGGTGCGGGGAGCTGATGCGGTCGTGGAGGCCATGCGGCCCGGTGGGCTGGCCCGCCGTGGTCTGGGGTTCGAACAGCTGAGCGCGGTGAATCGTCGCATCGTCTTCTGCACGATCTCCGGGTACGGCATGACGGGCCCGTACCGCGACCTGCCCAGCCACGGGATCGCGTATGACACCTGGGCCGGGGTCGTCACCCCAGAGCGCACCCCGGAGGGCTTCCGGCATCCCCGAGCACGTCTCGATCGGGATCAACGCCGGGCCCCTCTACGGCGCCCTCGCCATCCTGGCGGGCGTGACCAACGCCCGGGCCACCGGCCAGGGGAGCCAGCTGGAGGTGGCGCAGTCCGACGCCGCCGCGGCCATGGACTGGCTTCGCAGCTCGACCTGGCGGGCCTACGAACGGCCCGAGTCCGAGGTCACGGGAAACAAGTCAGACGACTACGAGCGCCGGCCCCCGGGCACGGCTGGCATGCGCGACGGGGTCCGGTACCAGATCTACGAGTCGGCTGACGGGTTCGTGATGCTGATGGCGTCCGAGCAGGCCTTCTGGAAGTCGTTCTGTGAGGGCGTGGACCGTCCAGAGCTGTTCGAGCGATGGCCCGGTTCGAAGTTCGCCGACCACGCCAAGGGCAATCTGGAGCTGCGGGCCATCCTCGCCAAGGTGTTCGCGGAGCGGAGCACCCAGGCCTGGGTCGACTTCGCCGGGCAGCACAACGTGCCCATCGCCCCGGTCAACTCGCCGAAGACCCTCGCCGAGGATCCGCAGTTACTCGACCGCATGTCGTGGCTCCCTGCGTCCGAGCTCGGTGCGGACTTGCTCCCCAACCCCATCAAGGTCGTCGGCGAGGCGCTGGCCACACCCACCATGGCACCGACGCTCGGCGAGCACACCGACGAGGTCCTGACCACGGTGCTCGGCTACGACGAGGCGCGCATCGCCGAGCTTCGCGCTGCTGGTGCCCTGGGGTAAGGCCGTGGCGGTGCCTACCCCGGCCATCAGCGGCGGGGTGCCGCCGGTGCGGCTCTGAGGCTCTGGAAGTACTCCAGGTCGGTGTCGTCCGGAGGGCGACCCACCCGCGTGGCGGTGTCGACGTCGCGCGCCTCGGCCCGCAGTGCGGCGACGTTCCAGCGCTCCGGCGCTCGGGCGACCGCCGGATCGAACTGGAAGTGCCGCATGGCGTTCTCGTGGGTGATCTTGTTGATCTCGTCGTCGGTGAGGGTCTGGAGGAGCGATTCGAGTGTCTCTGGTCCACGGGGCCAGCTGCTGTCCGAATGGGGGTAGTCCGATTCCCAGCAGACATTGTCGATGTTGAACTCG
>DASXYV010000404.1:0-1512 GCA_036502305.1 Acidimicrobiales bacterium | reverse complement strand
CGCTCGGCGGCTCGGGCGAAGTGAAGCTCCTCGGCAACGGCGACGAAGTACCGAAGAAGCCTCAACTCCATGGGGTTGAACGATACGCCCGGTGTTAGGCGACGCCTAACAGCGTGAGCGAACCGGTCGTGGCGGAGCGCTATCAGCGGCCTGCACCGTGTACGTCATGGGTCTCCCTCTACTCACCAGGAGGTAACCATGACCGCCACCGAACTACACAGCCCGGGCACCGACTCGAACGTCGGGAAGGTCGACATGAAGCTCGAGATCGACGTGATTCCCGTGTTCGACGTCGACCGGTCGAAGGGGTTCTACGAGCGCATGGGTTGGAGGCTCGACGACGACGTCGCCCCGCTGGACGGGCTCCGGATCGTCCAGTTCACGCCCCCCGGCTCCGGGACATCGATCACGTTCGGCCTCGGACTGACGACGGCCGCGCCTGGCTCGGCCGAAGCCGGACTGACCGTCTCGGACATCGAGGCCGCCCATGCCGAGCTCGCCGGCCGCGGCGTCGAGGTGAGTGACATCTGGCACGGCCCGCCGTTCCCGGTCGAGGCACGGCAGCCGGGTCCCGACCCCGAGCGCGCCAGCTACGGGTCGTTTTTCTCCTTCACGGATCCCGATGGCAATACGTGGCTGGCCCAGGAGGTCACGACTCGGCGCCCCGGGCGCATGAACGCCGCTGAGACGGGCTACGCATCCACCGGGGACCTGGAAAACGCGCTTCGACGTGCCGAGGCCGCCCACCGCAAGCTCCATCCGTCGGACCAAGACGAAGACTGGCCCACCTGGTACGCCGCGCACATGGTGGCCGAGCAGGCCGGGACGGCCCTGCCAACGTAATCGGTGGCGTGATGGAGTTCCTGGTCGAGTTCGAGGTCGAGGTTCCCGAGGGAACGCCCGACAGCGAGGTCGAGCAGCGCTCGCTCGCCGAGGCGTCCGCGGCGGCCAGGCTCGTGGACGAGGGCCATCTCCTCCGGGTTTGGCGACGGAACGCGGTCGCGGGCGACAGAACGGTGATCGGCCTCTACGCCGCCGACAGCGAGGCGGAGCTCGACGGTCTCGTCGGCGCGCTGCCTCTGGCCGCCTGGATGCGGGTCACGGTCGTCCCGCTCGCGCGGCATCCCAACGACCCGGCACCGGTCGCTCGATGAACCGGCTCCCCGAGCCTCGGCTGACCCTGGTCTACCGCCTCGAAGCTGTCCTCGGCGAACCGCTGGACCTCGGCGAGGTGAGCCAGGGGCACCGGCGCATCGTCCCGCAGATCGGCGGCACCTTCGAGGGGCCCGACATGCACGGGAAGCTGGTGCCGGGCGCAAGCGCCGACTGGCAGATCGTCTTGCCGGACGGAACCGCCATCGCGGACATCCGCTACACGCTCCAGACCGACGCCGGGGCTCTGCTCTACGTGCAGTCACGCGGCGTGCGCCACGGCAGCCCCGAGGTGCTCGCACGTCTCGCCCATGGCGAGGACGTCGATGCGAGCGAGTACACCTTCCGTACCTCGACCCG
>DASXYV010000403.1:0-4675 GCA_036502305.1 Acidimicrobiales bacterium | reverse complement strand
TCTCCGGCTGATGGGGGTCGCTGGACCCAGAGAATCGCGCCCCCGGCAGGACTCGAACCTGCGACGCACGGTTTAGGAAACCGACGCTCTATCCTCTGAGCTACGGGGGCCTGCAGCTGGAGGGGCAGGTCACACTCTAATTCGTCGCCCCGAGCATGACGCGAGACGGCCGCCGTCGGGTCAGCCGAGCGCCGCAGTCATCTGGTCGATCGCTGCCAGGTGCCGCTCCTTGGCCGCGTCGTCGAGGAACGAGGCGACGAAGGAGTTGCGCGCCAGCTTGGCGATCTCGACATCCTCGAGGTGGAAGGCGTCGGCGACGGCGCTGAGGTTGTCCGCCACGTAGCCCCCGAAGTAGGCCGGGTCGTCGGAGTTGACCGTGACAACGAGCCCGCGCACCAGCAGCGCCAGAATGTTGTGCTCCCGCAACGACGGAAAGACCCGCAACTTGACGTTCGACAGCGGGCACACGGTCAAAGGCACCTGCTCCGCGACAAGTCGCTCCACCAGCCGCTCGTCCTCCAAACAACGCACCCCGTGATCGATGCGACGCGCGCCCAGCAGGTCGAGCGCCTCCCAGATGTACTCGGGCGGACCTTCCTCCCCGGCGTGGGCGACCGCCGACAGCCCCATCTCCTGGGCCCGTCGGAAGGCCGCCGAGAACTTGGAGGGAGGGTTGCCCAACTCCGATGAGTCCAGACCGACGGCATCGATCCAGGAAACGAACGGCCGGGCCTCCTCCAGCGTGTCCAGGGCCGCCTCGCCGCTCAGGTGGCGCAGAAAGCACAGGATCAGCCGCGACGAGATCCCCAGATCGGCGAGCCCATCCTCCAGGGCACGGTGGATGCCCGTGACGACGGTCTCGAAAGCGATGCCCCGCTCGGTATGGGTCTGTGGGTCGAAGAAGATCTCGGTATGTCGAACGCCCTGGCCGACAGCACGCGACAGATAGGCGGCCGTCAGGTCGTAGAAGTCGTGCTCAGTGATCAACACCGCGCAGCCGCCGTAGTAGATGTCGAGGAACGACTGCAGGTCGTCGAAGACGTACGCCCGGCGGACCGCCTCCACGTCCGGATAGGGCAGGGACACCTGATTGCGCGCCGCCAGCTCGAACATCAGCTCGGGCTCCAAGGTGCCCTCGATGTGGAGGTGCAGCTCGGCCTTGGGGACATCCCACACGAAGCCGTTCTCGCTCATCCGAAACTGCCCCTTCGAGTGCCGTCCCTGGTCCGCTCCACCGTGCCACTCCCGGTGGCCCGCTGCGGCTGCGCCGGCGCCGTTGGGCGCTTCTATACTCTCCGCGGCATTTGCCCACAACTCGAGGAGGGCAACGTTCCGCCCCCGAGACATCCCGTCGTCGTGTCCGCGGCCATCGCCGATAGCGGCAGGCTGCTCGCCGTGTGCCGGCGCGAGACAGATCGCTGGGAGGCGCCGGGCGGATACCTGGAGCGCGACGAAGCCCTCGACGAAGGAGTCCGCCGCACCGTCTGGGAGGAGACGGGACTGCTGGTGCGGCCCGTGGTCCTCACCGGTGTCTACAAGGACATGGCCCGTGGCGAGGTGGCGGTCGTCTTCCGCTGCACCGTGATCGGCAACGAGGTCGACCGCCACGTCGAGGCGGCCAAGGGGCGCTGGCTCACCGCCGAGGAGGTCCGCTCCCTCCTGGACGACGCCATCGCCGAGCGCCTCCTCGATGCGGTCCGCCTGGGCCCGCCCAGGGTGCGGTCGCAGGCTGGCACCGAGCTGACCGGGCGCTGAGGGGACCGGGCGCGAGCTTCACCGGCGTGCTGACCCTCCCCTGACCAGGGGATTGCTGCCAGCGAAGATGGGGTACATCACCAATTGCAGCTTGGGGACCAGGCAGTTCTTTCTGCCCACACCTGGCCACATCTGAGCGCGACCGATCAGGCAATTCGTCCCCGGGCGCTGTTCACCCACCAATGGCGGACATCGAGGTGATGAGCATGGCCATACAGGAATCCACCCCCGTCGTCACCGCCGACGGTCAGACGGTCCGCGAGGGGCACCCCATCGTGCGGCGCAAGGTTCGCTTCGACTGGTCGAGCACCCCGCCCCACTGGGTGCCCGACGACCCGTTCACCAGCCACGTCATCAACGTGCTGCACCTGCTTCTGCCGGCCGGTGAGCGGTGGTTCATCGACGTCGTGAACAAGGCGCGACCCCTCGTGAAGGACGAGGAGCTGCAGGAACGGATCAAGCCCTTCGTCCAGCAGGAGTCGTGGCACGCGTGGGCCCACACCGTCGTCCTCGAGCACCTCGCCGCCAAGGGCATCGACACAGAGCCCTACACCGAGCGACTGGAGAAGCAGTGGTTCGGCCGGATCCTCGCCGACCACCCCGGTTGGCCGCGACCGCTCCAGCGGTGGTGGCTCAACCGCCGGTTGGGCGTGGTCGCCGCCATCGAGCACTACACCTGCGTGCTCGGCCGCTGGGTCATCGAGAACAAGGGTCTGGAGCGCGCGGGAGCCGACCCGGTCATGCTCGACCTCCTCCGTTGGCACGGAGCGGAGGAGGTCGAGCACCGGTCGCTGGTCTTCGACGTGCACAACGAGGTCTCCGGCAGCCACCTTCAGCGAGCCACCACGATGGTCGAGGTCGTCTTCTTCCTCTCGCTCTTCTGGGTGCTCGGGGTACAGTTCCTCATGCGCCATGACCCGTCGCTCCAGGGCGCCAAGCCCCGGTGGCGGGACTGGGTACGGGCCGCGCGCGAGGATCGCCTCCCGTCACCGGGCCGGCTGTTCGGAGCCGCGCCTCGGTACGTGAAGCCCGGACACCACCCCAATCAGGAAGCCTCGACGCAGATGGCGCTCGACTACCTGGCCCAATCCCCCGCGGCGCGGGCAGCGGCGAAGGGCTGACGCAACGTGGTCGCCCTCGGCGTCCTCGTGACGGCTGTCGCGGTGGCGCTGATCGGGCAGTTCGCGCTGTCGTCGTGGGGGGAGTCGAGCCAGCTCAACCACGATCTGCAACACGGCATCATATTCGTGGCCGGGATCGGCGTCGGAGCATCGCTCGTCGCGCTGTACCGCCTGGGCCGGCGGTCGGCGAGCGACTGATCCACACGGCGAGCGTGGCGGCCGTCACGCCGCCCCCGGCCACGGCCAGCCACCACCACCAGCGGGCGGGGGCGGCCCCAGGAAGGCGGTAGGTCAGCAGCCCTCGATCGGTGGCGGCGACCAGCTGCGACCCGATGGGCAGCACCCGCCAGGCGACCCCGACGCCCGCCATCTGCGGCCAGCTCTGGCTCCAGGTCCGCCCTCCGTCCACGCTGGCTTCGACGCCGTCCTCCATGGTCCCGGCATAGGCCCGCCCACCGGGCCCGAAGCTGACGCTCACGGCGTGCACGCCGGCCGGACCGGCGCCGTGGTTGTGGACCGTCATCCCTGCCTGCGTCGGTCGCCAGAGCCCGCGGTCGTAGGTGCGCACGCCGTCCCCCATGGAGCTCGCCACCAGCCGCCCGCCGGGGTCGGTGTCGAGCATCACGACTCCGTACTGGCTCGAGCTTCGCGTCCACTGGTCGCCGGTCCAGCGGTAGACGCCGCGGCCGTCGCTTCCGAACAGGCTCTGTCCACGCCATGCCAGCGACCAGGCGGTGCTGGGGTCGACGAGGCCGGTGCTCTGGTTCTCCCACCGGCGTCCGCCGTCGGTCGAGCGCCACATCCCCTGGTCGGAGCTGGCCCACATGGTGTCCGTCCTGTCGAAATCGACGGCCACGGCGTGGACGTCCGTGGCCTGGACCGGCAGCCGCTCGTAGGGCCCCTCCACCCGCGGCGCGCCCCACAGCCCGTCGACGGCGCCAGCCAGGACGGCGTAGGGCCCACGCGCGGGCAGCTCGAGTCCGAGCACGGGATCGTCGGCGCCGAAGGGGCCCACCTGCCGCCAGCGGGTGTCACCCAGTCGCTGGACGAAGAGCCCGGCTCCGCCGGCGACCAGCTGCCGCCCGTCGGGGGTCAGGGCGAGACGGTCGAGGAACACGCGCGGTCCCGTCGGCGCCCAGGCCACCCCCGCACCCGTCTGAGTTGGCAGCGCCGCGGCCCGACCGAGGACGGCCGCCGCACCCACCGGAACCACCAGGAGCGCCAGCCCGAGCCATCGCGGCGCGCGCATGCGCCGTAGCCGGCCGTAGGCGCGGGCCCGGTGATGGACGACGTGCCAGGTGGTCGGGACGACCAGCCACACCGACGCGATGAGGTGGGCGTCGGCCAGATCGCCGCGGACCGGGGCGGACCACGGCACGAGGGCCAGGGCACCCGTGAGGATGACCGCGGCGTAGCCCACACCGAGCGACCAGGACAGCCAGCGCTGCCAGAGCACGAGCCCCGAGACCCCGGGCACCGCGGTCCGAAGACCGACCCGGCCGATCTTGGCCACGAGGAACACGACCATGGCCGAGCCCATGTACAGATGGACCGCGTCGGTCGCCGCCAGCCGGAGCGGCGACCGGACGCCGGTGCCGACCAGCAGGTAGGGCACGGCACTCAACCAGGCCAGGGTGACCAGCAGGGCGAGGCCGGTGCCCAGCCAGCTCAGCGATGAACGGGAGGACCGGCCCCCGCCGGGAAGGCAGGGCGATTCGCGATCCGCGAAGTGCAGCGTCAGCGGGCGACGGGGCGAGGGGCCGCGGTGAGCCCCAGCCGGGACGTGCCCGCCATCGTCA
>DASXYV010000402.1:0-3402 GCA_036502305.1 Acidimicrobiales bacterium | reverse complement strand
GCGGCCTACCGCAACGGGCTGTTCCCGATGCCGCTCGACCTTCCGGGTCGGTCGCCGGTCACGGGGTGGTGGTCGCCGGACCCCAGGGCGATCCTGCCCCTCGACGGTCTGCGCGTCAGTCGCTCGCTGGCCCGGTCGTGCCGACGTTTCGAGGTGCGAGTGAACACCGCCTTCGAGGCTGTGGGTCGGGCCTGCGCCAGCACCGATCGGCCCGGCCGGTGGATCACACCGGAGATCTCGGCGGCCTACGACCGCCTCCACCAGCTGGGGTGGGCCCACAGCGTCGAGGCCTGGGCTCCCGGTGAGGGCCCCGGCGGCGAAGACCTGCTCGCCGGCGGCCTCTACGGCGTCGCCGTCGGGGGCTTCTTCGCCGGTGAGTCGATGTTCCACCACCGCAGCGACGCGTCCAAGGTGGCGCTGGCGGCGCTGGTCGGGCACCTGGTCGCTGGCGGAGCCACGCTGCTCGACGTCCAGTGGCTGACGCCCCATCTCGCCAGCCTGGGCGCCGTCGAGATCAGCCGGGAGCGCTACCTCGATCTGCTGGCAGACGCCAGCGCCAGGCCGCTGCCACCGGCGTTCGGGCGGCCGTAGCTCAGCGCCGCGCGGCGAGCGACTCCGCCCGCCGGAACAGGTCGTCGGCGTCGAGACGGCGACACAGCGGCCCGAGCTCCGGCGTGGGCCCCCGCCAGCGCAGGCTTTCCACGCCGTCGAGCAGCGAGGGGTCGACCCGCAGAGTGGCCAGGTCGCGGAACAACAAGGCAAGGTCCCGCTGCTCGGCCAGCGTGCTGGCCAGTGCGGTCCCGCCGCGAACGGTGATGTCCCAGCGGAGCGCCAGCTCGGGTACGTCCTCGATGTGGCCGTAGCGGGCCAGGACGGCCGCCGTGGACTTGGCGCCCCATCCGGGCAGGCCGGGGTAGCCGTCGGAGGAGTCTCCGACCAGCGCGAGGTAGTCGGGGATCGAGCTCGGGGCCACCCCGAACTTGGCCACGACGCCGCTCTCGTCGATCAGCAGCGGACCGCCGTCGGGCCGCCGTCGGCGATCGAGCTGGACGACGCGCTGGCCCACCACGCACTGGGCCAGGTCCTTGTCCGGGGTGCAGATCAGGACCTGCTCGGCCGAGACATCAGCCGCGGCCGCGGCGGCGGAGGAGGCGAGGGCGTCGTCGGCCTCGACCTCCACCATCGGCCACACGACCACGCCGAGGGCCGAGATGGCGTCCTCCAGGAGCGGGAACTGGGCGAGCAGCTCCGGAGGCATCCCGGCGCTGCTCTTGTAGGTCGGCCACATCTCGTTGCGGAACGACTCGATGACGTGATCGGTTGCCACGCCCAGGTGCGTGGCCCCCTCGGCGAGCATGGCCAGCAGCGTGGCGACCACGCCCCGGGTGGCGGCCACCTCGACACCCTTGTCGTCGAGGTGGGACGGCTGGCCGAAGTGGTGACGGAACAGCTCGTAGGTGCCGTCGACCAGGTGGACTCTCATCGATTGGCTCCGCCCGGCGAGACCGCTACTCCTCGACCAGCTCGATGAGGGTCCCGAAGGACGTCTTGGGATGGACGAAGGCCACTGTCGTGCCGCGCGACCCCGGTCGGGGCTCGTCGTCGATCACCTGGCCGCCGGCGTCCTTCACCGCCTGGAGGGCGGTCGCGCAGTCGTCGACCCGGTAGCCGACGTGGTGGAGGCCCTCGCCCTTGCGCTCGAGGTACTTGGCGACCGTGGAGTCCTCGGTGGTCGGGGTGATGAGCTGGATGTAGGAGTCGGCCACCTTGATCAGCGCCTCCTCCACGCCGTCGGACTCCACCCGTTCGCGGTGGGCCACGACGGCGCCGAATGTGGACCCGTAGTAGTCGATGGCGGCGCCCAGGTCGTGGACCGCGATGGCGACGTGGTCGATCTCGGTGAACAGGGAGTCACCGGCTCCGACTGCGCTCACTTGCCGTGCCTCCGGAACAGCGTGATCCGGTCCTCGCCGATCTTGGCCCGGGTCTCGGGGTCATCGATCCCGAGACCCTCCGACGGGGCCAGGCACAGCACTCCGACCTTTCCCTCGTGCAGGTTGTGGTGGACGAGGCGGGTGGCCTCGCCGACCTCCTCCAGTGGGTGCACCGTGGAGAGGATGGGCTGGATCATGCCCTTGGCGAGGAGGTCGTTGGCTTCCCACGCCTCGGGGTAGTTGGCGAAGTGGCTCGACTTGATGCTCTTCAGTTTCATCCACAGGTGGCGGTTGTCGTACTCGATCATGTAGCCCGACGTCGCCGCGCAGGTCATGATGAGGCCGCCTCGTTTGGCCACGAACACCGAGGCTCCCATCGTCGACCGACCCGGGTGCTCGAAGACGATGTCGGGATCCTCCCCCACCAGGCCCCGGACGTCCTTACCGAATCTTCGCCACTCCCGCTCGTCCTGGGTGTGCTCGTCGGACCAGAACTTGTAGCCGGCGGCCTTGCGGTCGATGACCGCCTCGCAGCCCAGCCCCTCCAGCAGCTTCACCTTGTCGGCCGAGCTGACCACTCCGACCGGTATCCCACCACCGTTGAGCACGTACTGCACGGCGTAGCCGCCGAGGCCTCCCGTGGCGCCCCAGATGAGCACGGTGTCGCCCTGCTTCATGTTGGCGCCGTGATGGCTCACCAGCATGCGGTAGGAGGTGGAGTTGCACAGGGCGTTGCAGGCCGCCTCCTCCCAGCTCAGGTGGGCCGGCTTGGGCATGAGCTGGTTGGCCTTCACCACCGTCAGGTCGGCGAGCCCGCCGAAGTTGGACTCGAAGCCCCAGATGCGCTGGTTGTCGGCCAGCATGGCGTCGTCGTGCGACGAAGGGTCCTGGTCGTCGATGTAGTTGCAGTGGATGGTGACCCGATCACCCGGCTTCCACTTGCGGACTGCAGATCCCACCCGTACGACAACGCCAGCGGCATCCGAGCCCACCACGTGGTACGGCAGGTCGTGGCGGGCGCCCCAGCGGCTCTCGCGTCCCAGGCGCTCGAGGAACAAGAAGGTGGGCAGGGGCTCGAAGATTGACGTCCACACGGTGTTGAAGTTGATGGCGCTGGCCATCACGGCGACGTAGGCCTCGTCGGGCGCGAGCTCGGGGACGGCCACCTCATCCACGTGGAGTGATCGGCGCGGGTCCTTGTCGGCCGACTCCATTCCCTCGAACATGCTGGTCTCCGACTTGCGGACCACGGCGGCCCGGTAGGAATCGGGAATGGGCAGGGCACCCAGCTGGTCTCCGGGGGCTCCGGCCTGGATGGCCTCGAGGATGTCTCGCATGGGCGCCCAACTTACTCCCCGGTAGCGACGACCTACACTGTGGCGCGGAAGCGGCCTGGGAGGTCATCGATGCCTGGTTCTGTAATCGTCGCCGGTGCCCGCACGCCGATTGGTCGGCTGTCGGGTGCCCT
>DASXYV010000401.1:0-4472 GCA_036502305.1 Acidimicrobiales bacterium | reverse complement strand
CCATGCCGGTCGGCCAGCTCCCGGGCGACGTCGGCGAGGCGCCTCGGCGTCATCGCCCCGGCGGGCTCGTTGACCAGATCGCGGGCCATGCACACCGCCTCGGCGATGCGCGCGCCCCGCACCACTCCACCTCCGAGCGCCGCCGGGTCGTCGCCGACGACCGATAGACGCTCGAGCCGACTCGGCTTGGAATGACCCTTGTACGCGGTGAACTGGTACGTCGCCAGAGCGATCCCCTCCGCCACGGCTTTGCCGGCTTCGGCGGCGTCGAGCCCCGCAGGTCGTGGCCCCGGGAGGCTGAACGCCGCGGTCTCCGCGTTCCAGGAGGTCCGGGCGAAAGCCGCCCCTGCCTTCCGCAAGCTCTCAGGGCCCACCTCATCCGGCGCGCCCAGACCCACCGCGACCACCGTGACGCCGTCATCGCCCTGTAGCGGAAGCGCCTCACCCACCTTGGCCTCGAAACCCAGCTGCTCGCAGTACCGCCGGTCGATCTCGACCGGAGCCCCGGAGATGGGCTCCAGGCCGGCGAAGACCGGGACGGCCAGGGCGTCCAGGTTGTCCGGAACCTCGTGGGTGGTGGTGAAGGCGATCGGCATCAAGGCTCCTTGCGTGACTGGGATCCCTTGCCCTGGCGACTGGGCAGGTGGTCGTCCTCCTGCCACCGGGCCATCGTCCAGCACAGGTCGGACAAGCGGTTGAGGTACGGGCCCACCTGTGACCCCTCGACGACGGACAGGGACAGCCGCTCGGCTCGCCGCACGATGGTGCGGGCGGTGTCCAGGAGGGCGGCGACACGCGTCTGTCCAGGTACCACGAACTCGGTCGGCATCTCGAAGCGCTCGTCGAGTGCGTCGATCCGGGCCTCCAGGGCAGCCACCATGTCGGCGGTGACGAGGCTCACGCCCGGCGTGAGCTTGTGCCGGTTGTCGGGCGCGGTGGCCACCTCGGCCATGAGGACCCACAGATCCCGCTCCACGCCGATCAGCAGCTCGTCGAGCTCCGAGCCCCGCGCTGCCTCGGCCCGGGCGACGCCCAGGGCGGCCTGGGCCTCGTCGACGGCCCCGTTGAGGTCGATGGTGGCGGAGTCCTTGCGCACCCGGCCGCCGTACAGGAGGCCGGTGGTGCCGTTGTCGCCACGCCTGGTGTAGATCTTCACGGCACGATCAATCTACCGGCGAGCGGGCGGGGCGCCCGGCGGCGGCGAGGGTCGGGCACGGCCCCCGGTAACCTGAACCGGCAATGATCAGCTATCTCGAGGCCGTGGCCGAGCGCGTCGTCGTTTTCGACGGCGCAACCGGCACCAACCTGCAGCTGGCCGGCCTGGGCCCGGACGACTTCGGCGGGGCCCAGCTCGAGGGCTGCAACGAGGTGCTGGTCAGCACCAGGCCCGACCTGGTCGCCGACGTGCACCGGTCGTTCCTCGAGGTCGGCGTGGACGTGATCGAGACCGACACCTTCGGCGCCTTCCCCACCGTCCTGACCGAGTACGGCATCGCCGACCGGGCCCATGAGCTCAACCTGACCGCCGCCCGCCTGGCCCGGGAGGTGGCCGACGGCTACGCCAGGCCCGACCGACCCCGCTGGGTCGCCGGGAGCATCGGGCCCGGCACCAGGTTCCCCTCGCTGGGGCAGATCCGGCTGGCCGAGCTGCGGGACGCCTACGAGGTGCAGGCCCGGGCGCTCCTCGAGGGCGGCGTCGACCTCTTCGTCATCGAGACCGTCTTCGACCTGCTCCAGGCCAAGGCCGCCATGATCGCCTGCCGGCGGGCTATGGCGGCCATCGGACGTCAGGTCCCCGTCCAGGTGCAGGTCACCATGGAGCTGACCGGGCGCATGCTCCCCGGCACCGAGATCGGGGCCGCCCTGTGCGCGCTCGACGCCATGCGGCCCGACGTCATCGGCCTCAACTGCGCCACCGGCCCGGCCGAGATGGGTGAGCACCTGCGGCACCTCTCGCACCACGCCCGCATGCCCATCTCGTGCCAGCCCAACGCGGGTCTCCCATCGGTCGTCGAAGGCAGCATGCACTACGACCTGACGCCCGAGCAGCTGGTCGAGTTCCATCGGCGGTTCATCACCGACTTGGGCGTGTCGGTCGTCGGAGGCTGCTGCGGCACGACTCCCGAGCACCTCCGCCAGGTGGTGGACAGCTGTGGTGGGCTGACGCCGGCCCGCCGCTCCCCTGAGCCCGAGCCTGGCGCCGCCTCGTTGTACACGAACGTCCCCTTCTCCCAGGAGACGTCGTTCCTGGTGGTGGGCGAGCGCACGAACGCAAACGGCTCCAAGCGCTTCCGTGAGGCGATGCTGGCCGAGGACTGGAACACCACCACGGCGATGGCGCGCGACCAGGTGAAGGAGGGCGCCCACCTCATCGACGTCTGCGTCGACTACACCGGCGCCGACGGCCGGGCCGACATGGAGCAGGTGGCCAGCCGCCTGGCCACCCAGGCCAGCCAGCCCATCGTGCTCGACTCGACCGAGGCCGAGGTGGTGGAGACCGGGCTCTCGTGGATCGGTGGGAGAGCCGTCCTCAACTCCGTGAACCTGGAAGACGGCGACGCGCCCGGCACCAGGCTCGACCGCTTCCTTTCCCTGGCCCGCGAGTACGGGGCCGCCGTCGTGTGCACCTGCATCGACACCGAGGGCCAAGCCCGGACGGCCGACTGGAAGGTGCGCGCGGCGCGGGCCATCCACGACGTCGCCGTGGACCGCTACGGGCTCGAGCCGTCCGATCTGCTGTTCGACCCGCTCGCCCTGCCGTTGTCGACGGGTATGGAGGAGAGCAGACGCGACGGCATCGAGACCATCGAGGCGATCCGCCGCATCAAATCCGAGCTGCCCGGCGTATACACGATCCTCGGCCTCTCAAACGTGTCCTTCGGCCTGTCTCCGGCCGCGCGCCACGTGCTCAACTCGGTGTTCCTCCACGAATGCGTCGACGCCGGCCTCGACGCCGCCATCGTGCACGCCGGGCGCATCCTCCCCCTCAACCGGATCGACGAGCGCCAGCGCCAGGTCTGCCTCGATCTCGTCTACGACCGCCGAGGCGAGGGCTACGACCCCCTGGGCGAGCTGCTGTCGCTCTTCGAGGGCGTGTCGTCGAGCGCCACGTCGACGGCGGAGGACCGCAGCGGCTGGAGCCTCGAGCGCCGCCTCGAGCAGCGCATCGTCGACGGCGACCGCAACGGCCTCGAGCCCGAGCTGGACCAGGCCCTAGGCGCCGGCTGGTCCGCCCTCGGCATCGTCAACGACCTCCTCCTAGCCGGGATGAAGACGGTGGGCGATCTGTTCGCCTCGGGCGAGATGCAGCTTCCGTTCGTCCTCCAGTCCGCCGAGACGATGAAGGCCGCCGTTGCCCACCTGGAGCCTCACATGGAGCAGGCCGACCAGGGCGGCAAGGGCCGGGTGGTGCTGGCCACGGTGAAGGGCGACGTGCACGACATCGGCAAGAACCTGGTCGACATCATCCTCACCAACAACGGCTACGAGGTGCACAACCTCGGGATCAAGGTCTCGATCAGCGAGATGCTGACCAAGGCCGAAGAGGTGGAAGCCCACGCGCTCGGCATGAGCGGGCTGCTGGTGAAGTCGACCCTGATCATGCGGGAGAACCTCGAGGAGATGAACGAGCGGGGGCTCTCTCACCTTCCTGTGCTGTTGGGCGGAGCCGCCCTCACCCGCACCTACGTCGAGAGAGATCTGCGCCAGGTGTACGAGGGGCGCCTGTTCTACGGCCGAGACGCCTTCGAGGGCCTGCGCACGATGGACCGTTTGCGGGAGCTCCAGCGCACCGGCGAAGACGACCCGAGCTTCGGCCGCGAGCAGGGTGGCCGGGACCTGCCGCCCCGCAAGAGCCAGCGGCCCGCCGAGGTCAACCCCGACGAGATGCCCGCCCGGTCGCCCGAGGTGCCGGCGGACAACCCGGTGTTCGACCCGCCGTTCGTCGGGTCGGAGCTCGCCAAGGGGGTCGCCATCGACGAGATCGCCGCCTACCTGAACGAGACGGCCTTGTTCCGCAACCAGTGGGGGTACCGACCCGAGGGAGGCGAGTCGGACGCCGAGTTCAAGACCCGCGTCCGCGCCGTGCTGCGGGACCAGCTCGCCGAGGCGCGGGCAAGCGGCGTCCTCGTTCCCCAGGCGGCGTGGGGCTACTTCGCCGCCAACGCCGATGGCGACGACCTGGTGATCTGGAAGGACGAGGCCCGGCAGGCCGAATGGCTCCGGTTCGCGTTCCCCCGCCAGCAGAAGGCGCCCTGGCTGTGCATCGCCGACTTCTTCCGGCCCGCGGCATCGGGAGATCCCGACTGGGCCGCCTTTCAGGTCGTCACCATGGGCCAGGCCGTCTCGGAAGCGACGGCCCGACTGTTCGGCGACGACCAGTACCACGCCTACCTGCTGCTGCACGGCCTCGGAGTGGAGATGGCCGAGGCCCTCGCCGAGCTGTGGCACCGCCGCATACGCGAAGAGTGGGG
>DASXYV010000400.1:0-1784 GCA_036502305.1 Acidimicrobiales bacterium | reverse complement strand
TCCCCGAGACGGGAGCGGGCACCTCGGCGTCGACCTTGTCGGTGGAGATCTCGACGACGGTGTCGCCGTCCTTGACGGTGTCGCCCACCTTGACCGACCACTCGAGGACCGTCCCCTCGGTGACCGACTCGCCACCCGTGGGGGTGACGATGTCCACGGTCTTGCCGGCGGCCTGTTGGGACGCAGCGACGCCCTCGGCCTCGGTGGCGGCGCTGGCCACGGCCTCGCCGGCAGTGGTGGGCGGAGACTCACCGGAGACCGGAGTGGAGGTCTCGGCGGCGTTGGGGGTGGGTGGGGAGCCGTTTTCCGCCGCGGCCGCCGCGCTGTCCCCATCGGTGGCGATCTCTGCCAGAAGCGCACCAACCGTGACGGTGTCGCCCTCGGCCGCGTGAATCCGCGTGACCGTCCCCGAGACGGGAGCGGGCACCTCGGCGTCGACCTTGTCGGTGGAGATCTCGACGATGGTCTCGTCAGCCGAGACGGTGTCGCCCTCTTGCTTGTGCCATTCGAGGACCGTGCCCTCGGCGACGGAGTCGCCCATGGCCGGCATGACGACTTGAACAGTGCTGGTATCGACCGCCATCAGTCAGTCACTCACTGTACTGCGTCGTTGACGATCGACGGCGCTCTGCAACGAGGAACCCGATCGTTCCGGCGAACGGTCCCAGGCCGCCGATCACGGCCACCAGCACCGCCAGCCAGAACGGGATCACGTGGCGACGGGCGGCGTCGATGCACAGCAGCGACATCGCGATCCAGATGACGCCGTGGGCCAAGCCGAACAGGAACGTCTCGGGCTGGGGCCCTCCGAGCCCGAAGGCACAGACGAGCAGCCCCAGATAGATCAACGAATGGGTGAACGACGCCGCCTCGAGGCGCCGGAATGTGACGACGCGCATCAGCCAGGGGATGAGACCAGCTCGGCGAGCCGGCGCAGGGGCGCGTCGGCATGCTCGGGCCAGCTCTCGACATCGGCCGGCCACCACGCGAACTCGTCGTGCTCGGCGTCCGGCGTCACCGCCGTGTCATCGGGCAGCCAGGCCAGCCCCACCAGCGAGACCAGCCCGCTCGGCAGCTTGACGAGTGCCTCGACGGTCATCCGCTCCGGCGTTACCGACCACTCCTCGGCAAGTTCGCGCAGCAGCGTCTCGGCGGGATTCTCGCCCACCTCGACAGACCCGGCGGCGCCCAGCGCCCAGCGCTCGGCCCAGGTCGCCAGCCACGCGGCGCGCCGCCCGGCCAGCCAGCGGCCGTCGGCCGAGCGCACCACGCACATCGCCGACAGGCTCTGGGCCGCTCTGTCGGGCAGGAGGCGCAGCGACCATCGGGCGGGCTCGCATTCGAGCGTGAGCGCGCCGTTGTCCACGCTGAACCCCGACAGCCGTGCCGCCAGGCCATCGTGGGCGGGAGAGCCCCGGTCGCGCAGCTTGGCCAACACCTGGTCGGCCTCGGCGATCGCCTCCTCGGGCGGCGCGTAGGGCTCCTCGGACCAGCTGACATGGATGTCCGCCGGCTGCCACGGGCCGCGCGCGAGGATGCCGGGCGGGAGGGTCATGGGCTGAACCGTACCCGTCCGCCCCGGCTCGGGACCACTTGGACCGCGGCAACGCAGGGCGACTAGGCTGGCGCGATGGCCGAGGGCCGACGCAAGCACTGGGGCTGGGGCTTTGAGCACGAGCAGCCGCCCCATGACGAGGTCCGCGGCACGGCCGCCTTCCTGGCCTCGCACCTCGGCTTCGGATCCACCGAGCCCGAGGCTCCCGTCCCGCTGTCGCAGATCACCC
>DASXYV010000399.1:0-1520 GCA_036502305.1 Acidimicrobiales bacterium | reverse complement strand
CGACACGCACGTCAGGTTCGGTGCGAGGTGCTCGACTTCAGCGGCTAGCTTCAACGCATGCTGCTCGACGGAAGGGTTGCGGTCGTGACTGGCGCTGGTCGGGGCATCGGCCGGGAGATCGCCTTGTGCCTGGCCCGACAGGGCGCCAATGTCGTCGTCAACGACGTAGGGGTGTCGCTCGACGGCCGCGGGGGCGACAACGATGCCGCGGCGCAGGCGTGCGCTGACATCGAAGCGGCGGGAGGGAAGGCGGTACCGTCGTACGACTCGGTGAGCGACTTCGCCGCCGCCGGGCAGATCATCCAGACCGCTGTCGACACCTTCGGTCGCATCGACATCCTCGTCAACAACGCGGGCATCATCCGGGACCGGACCCTGGTCAAGATGAGTGAAGACGACTTCGACGCCGTGGTAGCGGTTCACCTGAAGGGCACGTTCAACTGCACCCGCCACGCGGCCGAGCTCATGCGGGAGGCGGGCTACGGCCGCATCGTCAACATCACGTCGTCGGCGGGTCTGCGGGGCAACTTCGGCCAGACCAACTACGGCGCCGCCAAGGCCGGCATCATGGGGATGACCTTCGTGTGGGCCCTCGAGCTGGCCCGGAGCGGCATCACCGTCAACGCCGTGGCTCCGGCCGGCACCACCCGGATGACGGCCGGGCTCTACGAGCGCACCGGGAGCGAGCCGCCCCCCGACCAGGACCCTTCGCTCAACGCGCCCCTGGTCGCCTTCCTCGCCTCCGAGCAGGCGTCGTATGTGAACGGCCAGGTCCTCGGGCGGACCGGCTATGCCTTCACCCTCTTCCAGACGCCCCGCCAGGTGGCGGCCATGTGGCGGGAGGGAGGGTGGGACCCCGAGGGCGTGGCCGAGCACTTCCACGAGGTCCTCGGCCAGCACCTGCAGCCGGTGGGCATGCCCGCCCATCCCCTCATCGGCAAGAAGGACTAGCCGCCTACCACGCCGCGCCGTAGTGATCGCGGTGGGCCTTCTCCGATACCGGTTGCCGTCGGGGGGGTCCCAGGGGACGAGCGGGCCAGCCCAGCGGCACGACGGCAAGAGGAAGGACCTCATGAGGAAGGGTCAGCGCCGTTCGCAGCTCGCTTCCGAAGGCGACGGGCAGCGTGGTGAGCGCCGACCCCAGCCCGAGGGCGGTCGCCGCGAGGAGCAGGTTCTGGATGGCGGGGAAGATCGACGCCGACAGGGTCACCTCCAGCCCAAGTCGGGTGTCGCCACACACCACGACCAGGATCGGCGCCGCCGCCACGCCCCCCTCGGCGCCGCGACGGACGTCGGCGAGGAGCCCCGAGGCCAACCTGGGCTCGGAGTGCTGCCGGCCCCCGCCCTGCCAGGCCCGCCGCGTGAGGTCCCCCACCAGGGCCCGCAGCCCAGGATCCCGGACGACGACGAAAGCCCATGGTTGGCGGTTCTCGGCGCTCGGGGCGAACGTGGCCGCCTCGAGGCAACGCTCGACGAGCTCGTCGTCCACCGGGTCGGGCCGGAACTGCCGACAGGCACGC
>DASXYV010000398.1:0-2162 GCA_036502305.1 Acidimicrobiales bacterium | reverse complement strand
TCTGCGGCATGCGACGAAGCTTAGGCGAACCGATCGCCTCTGCTGAGCCCGACAGCGTGCTGCGGGCCACCCGCGGCATCAGGGGGGCTGAGCACCGGCCGCGCTCGGGCGGTAGCGTCGCCGTGGTGATTGAACGAGCGGAGTTCGGGCGGACGGGCCACGAGAGCAGCCGGGCCATCTTCGGGGCGGCGGCGCTGTCGCGGATGAGCCAGGAACGGGCGGACGGGCTGCTCCCCATCCTGCTGGAGCTCGGCGTCAACCACCTCGACGTGGCGGCCGCCTACGGCGACGCCGAGCTGCGGATGGCGCCGTGGCTCGCTGAGCACCGCAGCGACTTCTTCCTCGCCACCAAGACGGGCGACCGGGTCGGGACGGACGCCCGGTCCAGCCTCGAACGTTCGCTCGAGCGACTTGGGGTCGACCAGATCGACCTGATCCAGCTCCACAACCTGGTGGAAGAGGACGAGTGGCAGGTGGCGCACGGCCCCGGCGGCGCCATCGAGGCCCTGGAGCAGGCCCGGCAGGAGGGCCTGGTCCGCTTCATCGGCGTGACCGGGCACGGCCTGCGGATCGTCCGCATGCACCTCCGCAGCCTCGAGCGCTTCGACTTCGACTCCGTGCTCTTCCCGTACAACTTCTCCCTGCTGGCCGACGACGCGTACCGGGCGGACGTCGAGGAGCTGCTCGCGGTGTGCGACGAGCGCCGGATCGCGACCCAGACCATCAAGTCGGTCGCCCGGCGACGGTGGGTAGACGACGCGCAGCCGCATTTCAGCTGGTACGAGCCCCTCCCGGCAGGCCCGGCGTTGCAGCGCGCCGTGCAGTACGTGCTGGCCCGGCCGCAGCTCTTCCTCATCACGTCGAGCGACGCCGGCCTCCTGCGGCCGATCCTCGAGGCGGCGTCGTCTCCCGCGCGTCTCCCGTCGGATGCCCAGCTCCGCGACGACTGGGACACCCAGGGCGTGGAGCCGCTGTTCGACGGCGCCTCCCTCGAACGCATCTGAGCTCGCGGCGCGTCGTCGCGGGAGGGCTATCGGCGCACGCCCCCACGATCCAGGCGACGACGATCAGGTAGCGGATCTGACGGAGAGACGGCCTACCGCAGCGAGGAAGGTCATGCGTCAGGGTGTGCGGACGACGAGGGCGTCACCCTGACCTCCGCCACCGCACAGGGTCGCGGCGCCGTGCTCGATCCGGCGGCGTCGCATCTCGTGCACCAGGGTGACGAGCATCCGAGCTCCGGTAGAGCCGAGGGCGTGGCCCAACGCCACTGACCCGCCGTCGATGTTCACCTTGGCCTCGTCAGCGCCGAGCATGCGCGTGGCGTGCACGGCGACCGACGCGAAGGCCTCGTTGATCTCGATGAGCCCGAGGTCGTCGACCTGCAGGTCGGCCTTCTTGAGCGCCCGCTCCAGGGCGATGGCCGGGACCGTGTGCAGGTACTCGAAGCGCTCGGCGCACATCCCGTGGGCGAGGATCTCGGCCAGCGGCTCGATGCCGAGGGCCTGCGCACGTTCGGCGCTCATCACCACGGTGGCGGCCGCCCCGTCCGACAGTTGGGAGGCGTTGCCGGCGGTGATCGTTCCCTTCGGGGTGAAGGCGGGGGGCAGCCCGGCGAGGGATCGCGCCGTCGTGGCCGGGCGAACTCCCTCGTCGCGCCCGATGAGAGTCGTGTCGTCCCGCCCCGCCCGGACCGGGACACCGACGACCTCTTCGACGTAGCGGCCCGAGTCCCAGGCCTCGGCCGCCCGTCGGTGCGAGCGGGCCGCCCACTCGTCCTGGTCCTCCCGCGAGATCCCGAGGGCGTCGTTGACCTCGTCGGAGGACTCGCCCATGTGCTGGCCGGTGAAGGTGGACCACAGCCCGTCGTGGATCATGGTGTCGGCCACCTCGGCGTCGCCCATCCGCAGACCCCAGCGCCCGCGCGGGAGGACGTACGGCGCACCCGTCATGGACTCCATCCCGCCGGCCACGGCGACATCGATCTCCCCGGCTCGGATGAGCTGGTCGGCGAGGGCGACGGCGGTCAGACCGGACAGGCACACCTTGTTGAGGGTGATCGCCGGCACCTGCGTGGGAACGCCGGCGGCGACAGCGGCCTGGCGGGCCGTGATCTGGCCCGCCCCCGCCTGCAGCACGTGGCCCATGAGCACGTAGTCCAG
>DASXYV010000397.1:0-2685 GCA_036502305.1 Acidimicrobiales bacterium | reverse complement strand
CGCCACACCGTCTCGGTCTGGGGCTCGACCCCGGCCACGGCGTCGAAGACGGCGATGGCGCCGTCGAGGACGCGCAGCGACCGCTCCACCTCGACGGTGAAGTCGACGTGGCCGGGCGTGTCGATGATGTTGATCCAGGTGTCCTTCCAGAGGCACGTGGTCGCCGCCGAGGTGATGGTGATCCCGCGCTCCTGCTCCTGGACCATCCAGTCCATGGTGGCGGCGCCCTCGTGGACCTCGCCCATCTTGTAGTTCTTGCCGGTGTAGTAGAGGATCCGCTCGGTGGTCGTGGTCTTGCCCGCGTCGATATGGGCCATGATCCCGATGTTTCGGGTCCTGGCCAGTGGGAACTCGCGGATCACAGGTGCTTGGGGGGGCATGGTTGTCTCGAACTGTCTACGAAGCGGATACTGCGGCTACCAGCGGTAGTGGGCGAAGGCCCTGTTGGACTCCGCCATCTTGTGCATGTCCTCGCGGCGCTTGACCGCGCTGCCGACGCTGTTGGACGCGTCCAGCAGCTCGTTGGCCAGCCGTTGGGCCATGGTCTTCTCCCGGCGCTGGCGGGAGTAGCCGACCAGCCAGCGGATGGACAGCGTCGTCGCCCGCCGAGGGCGGACATCGACCGGGACCTGGTAGGTGGCACCCCCGACCCGGCGGCTCTTCACCTCCAGCTCGGGCTTGGTGTTGTCCACCGCCCGCTTGAGGGCGGCGACCGGCTCCCCGCCGGTCTTGTCCCGGAGGATGTCGAGGGCGTCGTACACGATGCGCTCGGCCAGCGTGCGCTTGCCCTCGGTCAGGATCTTGTTGACCACCTGGGTGACCAGGACCGACCGGTACATCGGGTCGGGCATGAGCTCACGGCGGGGGGCGGGTCCCTTCCTGGGCACGGCTAGCCCTCCCTCTTGGCGCCGTACCGGCTGCGGGCCTGCTTGCGATCCCGCACACCCGAGGTGTCCAGGGTGCCCCTGACGATCTTGTACCGCACACCGGGGAGGTCCTTGACCCGACCGCCGCGCACGAGCACGATCGAGTGCTCCTGGAGGTTGTGCCCGACACCGGGGATGTAGGCGGTGATCTCGACGCCGCTGGTCAGTCGGACGCGCGCGACCTTACGGAGCGCGGAGTTGGGCTTCTTCGGGGTCGTGGTGTAGACGCGGGTGCACACACCGCGCCGCTGGGGCGCGCCGCGCAGGGCCGGCGTCTTGGTCTTGGACTGCTTGGATTCCCGTCCTTTGCGGACGAGCTGAGCGATGGTGGGCACACCAGACCTCTCGGAAGCTGCATCGGAAATGGGCGCGGCACCCCGACGGCACTGCGGCCCAGCGAACAATACTAGCGGCTCAGCGGGCTAGGCCGTGCCGTCCTCCGACTCGGGTTCGAGGGCGGCGCCGCCGGTCTCGGCCAGCCAGCCGGCCGCCAGGTCGTCCTCGGCCGGGCGCTCCCCCGACCCGATGTCCCGCAGCCACGCGGCCAGGTCCTCGGTCTCACCTTCGATCTCGGAGGACCAGAAGGTCATCCGCTCGGCCTCGGGGGCGTCCATGTCGACCGAGCGGTACCGGGTCATCCCCGTGCCGGCCGGGATCAGCTTGCCGATGATGATGTTCTCCTTGAGCCCGAACAGCTGGTCGGAGCGGCCCTCGATGGCCGCCTCGGTCAGCACCCGGGTGGTCTCCTGGAACGAGGCGGCCGAGAGCCACGAATCGGTGGCCAGCGACGCCTTGGTGATTCCCATGAGCTCGGGTCGGCCCTCCGCCGGACGCTGGCCGGCCTGCACCAGGTTGCGGTTGACCTCGGCGTAGATGCGGGCGTCCACCCGCTCGCCGGGCAGGAAGGTGGAGTCGCCGGGCTCGGCCACCGAGACCCGCCGCAGCATCTGGCGGACGATGAGCTCGATGTGCTTGTCGTGGATCGAGACCCCCTGGTCCCGGTAGACCTTCTGGACCTCCTCGACCAGGTACTGCTGGGTCTCCCTGATGCCCTTGATGTCCAGCAGCTCCTTGGGATCCTTCGGTCCCTCGACCAGGGCGTCGCCGGCATCGATCTCGGTGCCGTCGGCGATCTCGAGGTGGGACCGGGGCGACACGTTGTAGTTGACCTCGAGCCCGTCGTCGGCGACGGTCGTGATCCGCCGGCCGTTCTCCTCTTCGGAGATACGGACCACACCGGAGGTGCGGGCGAGCACGGCGGCGCCCTTCGGCGTGCGGGCCTCGAACAGCTCGACCACGCGCGGGAGACCGTGGGTGATGTCCTCACCCGCGATCCCACCGGTGTGGAAGGTCCGCATCGTGAGCTGGGTGCCGGGCTCACCGATCGACTGGGCGGCGATCACACCGACCGCCTCGCCCATCTCGATCTGCCGGCCGCTGGCGAGCGACTGCCCGTAGCAGGCGGCGCACACGCCGTGCTCGGCCTCGCAGGTGAGGACCGAGCGCATCCGAACACGGGTCACCGCGGGATCGTCGCGCACGCGGGCCAGATCCTCGTCGCCGATGATCGAGCCCCCCTTGAGGGTGGTGCCGTCCGAGAGGGTGACGTCCTCGGACAGGACCCGTCCGTAGATCCGGGTCTCCAGGTAGCTGCGCCGTCCCGGCTGATCGGGGACCGTGTCCTCGATCCAGATACCCCGGTTGGTCTCGCAGTCCGGCTCCCGGATGATCAGCTCCTGGGCCACGTCGACCAGTCGCC
>DASXYV010000396.1:0-2316 GCA_036502305.1 Acidimicrobiales bacterium | reverse complement strand
TCGATGGGCACGGCCCAGACTCGCGCTTGTAGCCTGCCGGACATGGCTGAGCATTCGATGACCCAGCGCCTGGAGGAGCTCGCCGCCCGCCGGGAGGAGGCCAGGCACGCTGGATCGGCCCGGGCGGTGGAGCGCCAGCACTCCCAGGGCAAGATGACGGCGCGGGAGCGGATCGAGTACCTCCTCGACGAGGGGTCCTTCCAGGAGCTCGACATGCTGGCCCGGCACCGCGCCCACGGCTGGGGCCTCGACGACAACCGCCCGTACACCGACGGTGTGATCACCGGCTTCGGCACCATCGACGGGCGCCGGGTCGGGGTGTTCAGCCAGGACTTCACGGTCTTCGGCGGGGCCCTGGGCGAGGTCTTCGCCGAGAAGATCCACAAGATCATGGATCTGTCAGCCTCGGTGGGCGTTCCCATGATCGGCCTGAACGACGGCGCTGGGGCTCGCATCCAAGAGGGGGTGGTGTCACTGGCCGCCTACGGCGGCATCTTCCTCCGCAACGTCGCCGCATCGGGGGTCGTCCCCCAGATCAGCGCCATCCTGGGCCCGTGCGCCGGGGGCGCCGTGTACAGCCCGGCCATGACCGACTTCATCTTCATGGTCCGCGAGATCAGCAACATGTTCATCACCGGTCCGGACGTGGTGAAGACGGTGACCGGCGAGGACGTCACCCTCGAGCAGCTGGGTGGTGCGACCAGCCACGCCACCAAGTCCGGTGTCGCGACCTTCGTCACGGCGGACGAGAAGTCGTGCCTGGACGAGGTGCGCTACCTGCTCGGCTTCCTGCCCTCGAACAACCTCGAGGAGCCGCCCACGCTCGATCCGGCCGACGAGCCCGATCGGGCCACGCCCGAGCTCGCCGAGCTCATGCCCACCAGCCCCAACCAGCCCTACGACATGAAGCGGGTGATCACCGCGGTCGTGGACGAGGGGGAGTACTTCGAGTACCTGCCCCACTGGGCCATGAACATCACCTGTGGGTTCGCCCGGATCGACGGCCATGTCGTCGGCATCGTGGGGAACCAGCCCCAGGTGCTGGCCGGCGTGCTCGACATCGACTCCTCGGACAAGGGCGGTCGCTTCGTCCGCACCTGCGACGCCTTCAACATCCCGATCGTGACCTTCGTCGACGTCCCCGGTTTCATGCCCGGCACCGGTCAGGAGCACGGTGGCATCATTCGCCACGGCGCCAAGCTGCTCTACTCCTACTGCGAGGCGACGGTGCCGCTCATCCAGATCGTGACCCGCAAGGCTTATGGCGGGGCCTACGTGGTCATGAGCTCCAAGTCCATCGGCGCCGACCTGGCCTACGCCTGGCCGTCGGCCGAGCTGGCTGTCATGGGACCGCAGGGGGCGGTGGACATCGTCCACCGTCGGGAGCTGGCCGAGGCGGCGGACCGCTCGGTGCGTCGCGCCGAGCTGGTCGAGGAGTACACCGAGCGCTACGCCAATCCCTACATCGCCGCCGAGCGGGGATACGTGGACGACGTCATCGACCCGGCCGACACTCGACGGGTGTTGGTCCGCAGCCTCGAGCTGCTTCGCAGCAAGCGCGAGGACCTGCCCAAGCGCAAGCACGGCAACATGCCGTTCTGACGAGGATGGCCATCGACCACGACCAGGGGCTCGAGGACGAGGCCGGCCCGGGAGGCCGGCCCGACGACGACGCCGGCCCGGGAGGCTGGCCCGACGACGAGGCCGGCCCGGGAGGCTGGCCCGAGGAAGAGGCGGAGGTGGTCGCCGCCATCGCTGCCGCGGTCGAGCTGTGCTGGCCGCGCCCGGTGCCCGAGACTCCGGCGCGGCATCGCCACGAGGCCACGCCGGCCTGGCGGTTCTCGGGCCGGTGGTGGTCCAAGCCTCCCCAGCTCCGACGGGATCGGCCCTGGGCCGAGCCGTGAGCACCCTGCTGCGCGACCCGGTGCACGCAATCGAGCTCACCACGGTCGCCGACGACGAGGTCGTGCTGCACGTGCCGGGGAGCCCGGATCACCAGGCCCAGGTGATCCGGCGTACGGGTCTCGAGCCCGACGGGGACCAGCTCGTGGAGGGGGTGCCCTTCCGGACCCTGCCCCGCCCTCCGGGCGAGCGACTGGCCACCGTGGCCACCGTGAACGACGTCCACTTCGGGGAGGTCGAGTGCGGGGTGCTCGAGGGCAACACATCGGGACCTGTGCTGCGCGTCGGCCCGGGAGAGATGCCCTACCCCGACATGATGAACCGGGCGGCCGTGCACGAGATCGCCGCCATCCAGCCCGACATCGTGCTGGCCAAGGGTGACCTGACGACCCACGGCACGGCGGAGGAGCTCGA
>DASXYV010000395.1:0-4555 GCA_036502305.1 Acidimicrobiales bacterium | reverse complement strand
GGCCAGGAAGAGGCCTCCGTAGGCGGCGATCTTGAGGCGGATCGAGAACCCGTCGAGCGGTCCGGTGACGAAGAGCTTGCAGGAGTGGTGAGGACCAACCGTGGCGCAGTATGGGTGCACGAAGAAGGCAAGGATGTGGTTGTACAGGGCGAAGGCCACGGCCGCACCAGCGGCGACGGCCACGACCGACAGCACGAGCCGGCGACGCAGCTCGGTCAGGTGCTCGACCAGCGTCATGGCGTCCGGGTGCGGATGCTTGGTCTTGAGCCGGGGGAGCTTTATGGCCATGGCAACACCAGCGGTGGCGCCTTAGTTGAGACTGGGATCGTCCGGGGCCAGGCCGGGATCCCAACCCCCGTGGGCGGCAGGAGGGGCGGATCCGGTCGCCGGCGGGGGCGGCGCCAGCTGCCCGGGGTGCCGGGGCGGAGCCCGGTCCCGGGCACCTTCGCCGGAGGCGGACCCGTCCGGTGGGATGGCCCCCTCCTCGGCCGCGCCATTGGACGTCGTCCCCTCGAGACCCGACGGGGTCGACGCCTCGGAGCCGACGACGTCCCACGGCGCTATGTGCGGCTGCACCAGGTCCTCACCCAGGGCGCCCCTGACCTCGTCCTCGAGGTGCTCACGGAACCGACGGAAATCGCCCCAGGCCTTGCCGACCTGGCGGGTCATCTGCGGCAGCTTCTCCGGCCCGAGCACGATCAGGGCGACCATCAGGACGATCAGGATCTTGGCCGGGCCGAAACTGATCACAGAAAAAGTCTATCGGCGGCCCGACCCTCCAGGCGTGTCAACGCGTGGAGCGCCGCCACGATCTCCGCACAATTCCGCCCAGAATGGGGGTCGTGGGCACCCTTCCGCGGTCTCCCATCGGCTTTGCCCACCGAGGTGCCAGGGCGCGGGCCCCCGAGAACACGATCGAGGCGTTTCGGCTGGCCCTGGAGCTCGGCGCCAGTGGGCTGGAGAGCGATGTCTGGCTCACGGCCGACGGCGTCCCGGTCCTCGACCACGACGGGATCGTGCGGGCCGGAGGGCGCCGCCGGGCCCTCGCCGGGCTGCGGCGGGACGAGCTGCCGGCGACAGTCCCCTCGCTTGGCGACCTCTACCGGGCCTGCGGCACCGACTACGAGCTCTCGCTGGACCTGAAGGACCCGGCTGGGGCCTCCGAGGTCGTTCGGGAGGCGGTCGAGCGCGGTGCCGACGGCCGCCTCTGGCTGTGCCATTCGAGCTGGCATCAGCTGGCCCGATGGCGCCCCCTGTCGCCCCTGCTGCACCTGGTTGACTCGACCCGACTGGCCAGCATGGGCGAGGGACCGGCGCATCGGGCCGCGGCGCTCGCCGAGGCGGGCATCGACGCCGTGAACCTGCACCGTCGGGAGTGGACCCGCCCGCTGGTGGAGACCTTTCACGACCACGGCTGTGCGGCCTTCGCGTGGGATGCGCAGCGAGCACGTCCGCTCGCCCGCCTGGTCGCGATGGGCGTCGACGCCGTCTACAGCGACCACGTGGAGGTCATGATGGCGGCGCTGGCCGGGGCGCCGGGCTGATCGCGGCGACGTCAGTCGCTCAGAAGAGGTGGAGCGAGGTGATGGGCCACACCCGCACCACGACGCGGCCGACGACCAGCGAGCCCTTGATCGGCCCGAAGGCACGACTGTCTTTTGAGTCCCCCCGGTTGTCCCCCATCACCCAGTACTCCCCCTTGGGGATCAGACACGACCGGTTGGCGTCGCTGGCGGTCGAAGGCTGGCAACCGGGCGCCTGGCTGAAGTTCCCCGTAGTCACCGTCCCCGCCGGCAGGTAGGGCTCCGACTGACGGTGCCCGTTGACGTAGAGCACGTCGTCCACCGAGCTCATCGAGTCGCCAGGGAGCCCCACCACCCGCTTCACCAGGTCGTTGACCGAAGGGTCGCTGCCGTCGGCGGGCGGACGGCTGAACACCACGATGTCGCCGCGATGGATGTCGTGCAGGTCGTAGCTGACCTTGTCGACCAGGATACGGTCGCCGACCTGGAGGGTCGGAACCATTGACGCCGAGGGAATGTAGAAGGCCTGGATCAGCCAGGTCTTGATGGCGAAGGCGGCCAACAGGGCGAGGGCGACGATTGCGACCCACTCGATCCAGGTCCGCATGCGCGGGGAACGGCGACGCCACCCCCGTGACGGGGTGACTGGGACTTCGTCCTCGGGGGGCGGCTGGCGGCCGGGATCGGTCATCGCCACGGTGGCCGCAGGCTAATCCAGGCCCGCCGAATGCGCCGGGGCACCGGCGAGCCGCCAGGAGCCGGCGCGGCCGGACGTCACAGTCCGTCGATGAGCTTCTCGACCCGCTCGTCGCGGGCGCGGAACGGGTCCTTGAGCAGCACCGTGCGCTGAGCCTGGTCGTTGAGCTTGAGATGGACCCAGTCGACCGTGAAGTCCCGCCGGCGGTCCTTGGCCTTCTTGATGAACTCCCCCCTCAGTCGTGCTCTCGTTGTCTGCGGCGGACGGTCGATCGCCGCCTCGATGGCGTCGTCGGTGCACGTCCGGTCGACCTCGTCCCTGTTCTGGAGCCGATAGAACAGGCCCCGCTCCCGGCTCACGTCGTGGTACTGAAGGTCGAGCAGCGCCACCTTGGGGTGGGACAGCGACAGGCCGTGCCGTTGGCGGTAGCGCTCGATGAGGCGGTGCTTGATCACCCAGTCACACTCGCGGTCGAGGGTGAAGGGGTCCTTCTCGATTCCCTCGAGGCAGTGCTCCCACATCTCCAGGGCCTTCTCCTCGAGGGGGTCGAGCCCCTTCTGCTCGGCGTAACGGCGGGCCCTGAGCAGGTACTCACCCTGAATGTCGAGGGCGCTGGCCTCCCTGCCGTTGGCCAGACGAACGCGGCGCCGGCAGGAGGTGTCGTGGCTGATCTCGCGAATTGCCCGGATGGGGTTCTCCAGGGTCATGTCGCGCAGCACGGCGGCCGGGTCCTCGAGCATGCGGAGCAGGATGCTGGTGGCTCCCACCTTGAGGAAGGTGGAGTATTCGCTCATGTTCGAGTCGCCGACGATCACGTGGAGGCGCCGGAAGCGCTCGGCGTCGGCGTGCGGCTCGTCCCTCGTGTTGATGATCGGCCGGCTCCTTGTCGTCGCCGAGGAGACGCCCTCCCAGATGTGCTCCGCCCGCTGGCTGATGCAGAACATCGCTCCGCGCGCCGTCTGCAGCACCTTGCCCGCCCCGGCGTAGATCTGGCGGGTGACGAAGAACGGGATCAGCACCTCGGCGTAGTGGCCGAAGTCGTCCCGGCGACTCGTCAGGTAGTTCTCGTGGCAGCCGTAGGAGTTCCCGGCCGAGTCGGTGTTGTTCTTGAACAGGTAGATGACCCCGCGGATGCCCTCCTCCCGGAGGCGCTGCTCGGCCGACAGCAGCAGGTGCTCGAGGATCCGCTCACCGGCCTTGTCGTGGGCGACGAGATCGGAGATCGAATCGCACTCCGGCGTGGCGTACTCCGGATGGCTGCCCACGTCGAGGTAAAGACGGGCACCGTTCTCGAGGAAGACGTTGCTGGACCGGCCCCAGCTGACGACCCGCCGAAACAGGTAGCGGGCCACCTCGTCGGGGCTCAGCCGACGCTGCCCGCGCAGGGTGCAGGTGACGCCGTACTCGTTCTCGAGCCCGAAGATGCGCCGCTCCATCCGGCCCACGGTACCGTTCCCGGGGTGCCGAGGCGGCGCAAGGCGCTCAGGTCAGCTCGGGTCCGCTCAGGTCGTCGGGGAGGCTCCGAGCAGCTCCTGCAGCTCGCCGTCCTCGATGCGGCGGAAGGCGCGTCGTCCGTCGCCCCTCACCAGCGCCGCCACCTCGAGCTCGCCGGCGCCGAGCGTCCGCTCGGGACCAGCGAGAGCGGCCACGGCAGCGCGGAGAGCCTCCGCCAGGGGCCACCCTTCGGCCCAGGACGATTCCACACGTCCGGCGATGGCCTCGGCCTCGCCCCCGAGGACGATGAAGCGCTCTTCGTCGACGACCGTGCCGTCGTACAGGATGTGGTAGAGCTGATCGGCCGCCCCGTCCACTCCCAGCTCGGCCACGAGGATCTCGATCTCCAGCGGCTTCATCTCGTGGGTGAAGACCTGACCCAGGTACTGGGCGTACACGTTGGCGAGCGAGCGGGCGTCGACGTCCTCGCGGCTGTAGGCGAAGCCCTTCGTATCGGCGTGGCGCACACCCGCCACCCGGAGCTGGTCGAACTCGTTGTAGCGGCCGACACCGGCGAAGGCGATGCGGTCGTAGATCTCGTTGACCTTGTGGAGCGAGCGGGAGGGGTTCTCGGCGGTCACGAGGATCCCGTCGGCGAAGACCGAGGCGACGAGCGCCCGTCCCCGGGCGATCCCCTTGCGGGCGTAGTCGGCGCGGTCCTTCATGACCTGCTCCGGAGCCACGTAGAAGGGCATCGTCATGGTCGCTGCCCCTCCGCCCGCTTGCGCTCGATGAGCGTCCCGAACCGCTCGGCCACCTCTGCCTCGTCGGCCAGCTCGAAACCGGCGGTGGTGACGGTGGCGACCATCGGGTAGATGCCGCGGACCACGTCGGGCCCGCC
>DASXYV010000394.1:0-2124 GCA_036502305.1 Acidimicrobiales bacterium | reverse complement strand
GAGCTCGACGAGTCGCTCCTCAGTGGTGAGGCCGATCCGATGCCGAAGAGCGCGGGGGACGAGGTGCTCTCCGGCAGCTTCGTCACGGCCGGGAGCGGCCGGTATCGGGCCACCCGGGTGGGCCGCTCGGCCTATGCGCGCGAGCTCGCCGAGGAGGCCCGGCGGTTCACGCTCGTGCGATCCGAGTTGCGGGAGGGCATCAACCAGATCCTGCGCCTGGTGACGTTCGTCATCCCGCCGGCCGCCGCGCTGCTCGTGTTCAGCCAGCTCCAGTCTGCCGATCTCAAGGACGCGGTGCGTGGGTCGGTGGCCGGCGTGGGCAGCATGGTGCCCGAGGGCCTGGTTCTCTTGACCAGCCTCGCCTTCGCCCTGGCGGTGGTCCGACTCGGTCGCCGTCGGGTCCTCGTCCAGGAGCTCGCTGCCGTCGAGGGACTGGCCCGCGTGGACGTGGCCTGTCTGGACAAGACGGGCACCCTCACGGAGGGCGTGATGGAGGTGCGCGACGTCGAGGTCCTTGCGCCCGAGCTTCCTGTCCGTGACGCTCTCGGCGCCTCGGCGGCAGCCGATCCGCAGCCCAACGCCAGCCTCCGGGCCGTCGGCCAGTGGGCGGGCGACTCGGTGGGCTGGGCGGTGCGTGCCCGAGCCCCGTTCTCCTCCGCGCGCAAGTGGGGAGCGACCACGTTCGACGGGCACGGGACGTGGCTGTTGGGCGCGCCCGAGATCCTCCTGGCGAGCGCGCCCGACACGGGCGCCCTGAGACGGGCCGACGCGCACGCTCGGGAGGGAAGGCGGGTGCTCCTCCTGGCTCGAGGCGACGGTGAAGCGGATCCGTCGTCGCTTCCGACCTCGATCACGCCCGCCGCCCTGGTGGTCCTGGACGAGCGCGTCAGGGCAGACGCCGCCGACACGGTCGGCTACTTCGGCCGCCAGGGTGTCACGGTGAAGATCATCTCTGGTGACAACCCCACCACCGTCGGGGCGATCGCCCGGCGGGTGGGGGTACCCGGATCCGAGGCGCCAGTCGACGGGCGGGGGTTGCCGTCCGAGCCTGCCGAGCTGGCCCAGGCGGTCGAGGACCACTCGGTCTTCGGCCGGATCAATCCCCACCAGAAGCGGGCCATGGTGGCGGCACTGCAGTCTCGGGGCCACGTGGTGGCCATGACCGGTGACGGGGTGAACGACGTCCTCGCCCTGAAGGACGCCGACATCGGCATGGCCATGGGTTCCGGCAGCAGCGCCTCGCGCGCCGTTGCTCAGCTCGTGCTCCTGGACAACGCGTTCGACGTCGTACCCGGAGTCGTCGCAGAGGGACGGCGGGTGATCGCCAACGTCGAGCGCGTGGCCAACCTGTTCGTGACCAAGACCGTCTACGCCGTGCTCCTGGCCATCGCCGTCGGGCTGGCGACCTTGCCGTTCCCGTTCCTGCCCCGGCACCTCACCGTCGTGAGCGGGTTGACCATCGGGGTGCCGGCGTTCTTTCTCGCTCTCGGCCCCAACTCCCAGCGCTGGCGGCCCGGCTTCGTCAACCGGGTCCTTCGCTTCGCCATTCCGTCCGGTGTGGTGGCAGCCGCGGCAACGTTCACGGCGTACGCGGTGGCTCGCGACGAGCCAAGCCTGACCCTCACGGAGGCTCGCACCACGGCCGTCATCGTGCTGTTCGCGGTGGGACTGTGGGTGTTGGTCATCCTGATCCGGCCCTTCAACCGGGGCCGCCTGGCCCTGGTCGTGGGGGTGGCGGCGGTGTTCGCCGGCGCCCTGACCATCCCCGGCCTCGACAGGTTCTTCGACTTCCAGCTGCCGGCGTGGTGGGCGATCACCGTGGCGGTGGTGATCTCGGTGCTCGCCGACATCGCTCTCGAGATCGGGTGGCGGGTCGCCGGCTGGTGGCAGCATCGCGCACCCGCGCCCGCGGGCTAGAACGGCGCCGCGGTTACTATCGCCGCCCATGGCGACGATGGTCCGCGACGTGCGGGATCGTCGGGAGGGGCGTCTACGCGGTGGCGGCGTGGTTGCGGGCGCCCTGGTGCTCGTCGGGAGCGTGTTCGCCGTCGCCGGTCGGCTTGGCTTCAACCCGACCGATGACGGCTACATCCTCGCCCAGAGCTACCGCATACTGCACGGTGA
>DASXYV010000393.1:0-7462 GCA_036502305.1 Acidimicrobiales bacterium | reverse complement strand
GCGTCACGCTGGAGCTCGGCCGGGTCGCCATCGCCCTCCAGGACCTCCCTCCCCGCCTGCGGGCGGTGGTCGTCCTGCGTGACATCTACGACCTGCCCCACGAGGCGATCGCCTCCGAGCTCGGTATCAGCGAGGCGGCGGCCAAGGTCCGCCTTCACCGGGCCCGCAAGAAGCTGCGCGAACGGCTCTTCCCCACTCGGGGGGAGCGACAGGCCGAGGAGCGGGCTCGTGCGGTGTGAGGAGGTCGTCGACGCCCTTCCCCAGATCATGGACGGCCTGGAGGCGGCCGATCGCAAGGTCGTGCGTCATATCGAGACCTGCCTGCGCTGTCAGGCCGAGCTCGTGCAGTACCGCAAGCTCTTTCGCGTCCTGCACCAGATGCGGGCCCAGGGGGCCAAGCCGCCCCCCGGGACGGTGGGTCGGATCCTCACCGGGATCGAGGAGGCGGCCGAGCGGGGAGCCATCCGTTCGGCGCTGGCTGGGCGGCGCATGGCGTACGTCGCCGGCCTGACGGCCGCCGCGGGGGCGGCCACCACCGCCGGCGTGGTCGTGGTCCTCGCCAGCAGGAGCCGCGGCAACAACAAGGTGGGCCTGGTCGGATGGCCGCTGGCAGGCCGGGTGCCGCAGGCGGTCAGCAGTTTGCCCGGTGCTATCCTCACTCGGAGCCCCCAAGGGCAGTAGCTCAATAGGCAGAGCACCGGTCTCCAAAACCGGCGGTTGGGGGTTCGAGTCCCTCCTGCCCTGCTCGCCCGGTGACCGGAGCCGAGGATCGCCGTGAATCGTCAGACCAAACGTATGCTGCAACGCCAAGGCCAGAGCCAAGGCCCCGTCGCGGCCGATCCGGCGGTCCCGGTCAGCGAGCCGACCCCCAGTCGTCAGCGGGACACGCCGCGGCGCACGACCCCTGCCGAGTTCCTCCGGGAGGTCCGGAACGAGCTCCGCAAGGTCGCCTGGCCGTCCCGGTCCGAGGTCATCAACTACTCGAGCGTCGTGCTCGTTACCCTCGTGGTACTGGTGTCCATGATCTTCGTGCTCAACTACCTCTTCTCCAAGGCCGTCCTCTTCCTCTTCCACGCGTGAGCTTCACACCATGAGCGACAATCCCACCCCCCCGCCCGACAGCCCCGCCGAAGCAATGGCGACCGGCGCTGCCGACGACGCCCCGACCGAGGCCCTCCAGAGCGAAGGCCCGGAGCGCGCGGCCGAGCCCGAGCTGGCGGCCGAGGAATCGGCGGCGGCCGTGCTCACCGATGCGCTCGAGACCGGCCCCGCCGAGGCCGACTCCGCCGAGGACGAGGTCCAGGAGGAAGAAGAAGACGAAGAGGAGGAGCGGGTCGTCGAGAGCCCGTACGACCGGCCCGGGCAGTGGTATGTCGTCCACACCTACGCCGGCTACGAGAACAAGGTGAAGTCCAACCTCGAGAGCCGGATCTCGTCGATGAACATGGAGGATCGGATCTACGAGGTCGTGATCCCCATGGAGGATGTCGTCGAGTTCAAGGGCGGCCGCAAGGTCGTCGTGCAGAAGAAGGTCTTTCCCGGCTACCTCCTCACCCGCTGCGAGCTCGACGACGATTCCTGGTCGGTTGTGCGCAACACGCCCGGGGTGACCGGGTTCGTCGGCCCCGGCACGAAGCCGACGCCGCTGTCGCGCCGTGAGGTGGAGAGCATCCTGCAGGTCAAGCCCGAAGGCGCCGAGGGGGTCAAGAAGACCCGACCCCGCCTCGAGCACGAGGTCGGCGAGACCGTGCGGGTCAGGGAGGGTCCGTTCGCCGACTTCTCGGGACAGATCGCCGAGATCAACGAAGACCAGCTCAAGCTCAAGGTGCTCGTCAACATCTTCGGACGGGAGACGCCGGTCGAGCTCGAGTTCAGCCAGGTCGCCAAGCTCTAGTCCCACCCAGAGGAAAGGGACCCTCAGTGGCCAGAAGGCGCGTCGTCGCCATTGTGAAAATCCAGCTGCCGGCCGGCCAGGCGACGCCCGCGCCCCCGGTTGGGACCGCCCTCGGTCCGCACGGGGTGCAGACGATGGAGTTCTGCAAGCAGTACAACGCGGCCACCGAGGCCCAGCGGGGCACGATCATCCCCGTCGAGATCACGATCTTCGAGGACCGGTCGTTCTCGTTCATCCTGAAGACGCCGCCGACCCCGGTGCTCCTGCGACAGGCCGCTGGCGCCGAGAAGGGGGCGACGACGGCGGGCAAGGAGATCGTCGGCACGGTCACCGACGCCCAGCTGGCCGACATCGCCCAGGTGAAGATGCCGGACCTCAATGCCAACGACCTGGACTCGGCCAAGCGCCAGATCGCCGGCACCGCCCGGTCGATGGGCATCAACGTGGCTCGATAGGAGGCGGACGGTGGCATCGAGAGGAAAGCGCTACACCGACCTGGGCCGGCGGTTCGACAGTCAGCACCTCCACACGCCGGCCGAGGCGGTCGAGCTGGTGAAGAGCCTGGGCACGGCGGGCTTCGACGAGACCGTCGAGCTGGCCGTCCGCCTCGGGGTCGACCCCCGGAGGGCCGATCAGATCGTGCGCGGAACGGTCAGCCTGCCGGCGGGCACGGGCAAGGCCGTGCGGGTGGCGGTCTTCGCGACCGGCGACGCCGCCGCGGAGGCCCGGGACGCCGGAGCTGACATCGTCGGAGGGGCCGAGTTGGCCGCCCGGGTGCAGAACGAGGGGTTCCTCGATTTCGACGTGGCCATCGCCGCGCCCGACATGATGGGCCAGGTGGGTCGGCTGGGGCGGATCCTCGGACCACGGGGGCTCATGCCCAATCCCAAGACGGGCACGGTCACCCCGGAGGTGGGGCGCGCTGTCGTCGAGTTCAAAGGCGGCCGGGTCGAGTACCGCACCGACAAGGTGGGCAACGTCCACGTGCCGATCGGCAAGGTCTCCTTCGACCGACGCCAGCTCCTGGAGAACATGCGGGCGGTCATCGAGGAGCTGCAGCGGGCGAAGCCGGCTGCGGCCAAGGGTCGCTACATCCGCTCGGTGACCCTCTCATCGACCATGGGGCCGGGCGTGAGGGTCGACCCCAACCGGCTCCGTATCGACGACGAGGAGCTGGCGGTACCGGCGTAGTACCCTGACCACACAACCGATCGCCGGTCGCCGCAGACATCCGGTGCGCCTGGAAATGGGCGCTGAAAGGGCTGAGGCCCGCCTGACGAGGCGAACCCTCGAGCATCCTGGGGATGTTCGTCGCGGTAGACCGCGGTGAAGATGCTCGAGGAGGAATGCGATGGAGAGCCCGAGGGCCGAGAAGGTAGCCCTGGTCGAGGAGGTGCGGACTCGTCTGTCCTCCTCCAGCGCGGCCATCCTCACCGAGTACCGCGGGCTCAAGGTCTCCGAGCTGGCCACGCTGCGCCGCTCTCTGCGCCAGGCCGGGGGTGAGTACAAGATCTACAAGAACACCCTGGTTCGCTTCGCCGTGCGGGACCTCGGTCTCGAGCCCCTCGAGCCGCTGGTGGAGGGACCGACCGCGATCGCCTTCGTGGATGGCGACGCCGCATCGGTGGCCAAGGCCCTTCGCGACTTCGCCCGCACGAACCCCCATCTGGTGGTCAAGGGCGGCCTCCTGGGCCACAACGTCCTGTCCGCGGCCGACGCGAGCGCCCTGGCGGAGCTGCCATCCCGGGACCGTATGCTGGCCCTGGTCGCCGGCTCCCTCGCCGCCCCGATGCAGCAGTTCGCCGGTCTCCTCAAGGCCCTCCCCCAGAACATGGCCTACGGCCTCCGCGCCTACCTCGACCAGCAAGGGGGCGCGCCAGAAGCGCCAGAGGCCGCTGAGGAAGCGGCACCCGCCGCTGGCCCCCATTCTGACGAAATGGGGGCCACCGCCGATGCCGCTCCCACCAGCCCCACCAGCGAGGCCGAGCCGGAGGAACAAGAGGAGCCAGTCGCCACCCCCAGCCCCACAAGCGAGGCCGGCGAGGACGGAGCTCCGGCAGAAACGACTGAAGGCGCAGGGTGAGCCGGACGAGAGGATCGGCGGCGATTTCGTAGAACGCCGCCGAGGCGCTCGGCCGGATCACCCTCGAGGAACGAGAAGAAGAAGGAGAAAGAGAGTGGCAACCAAGGAAGAGATCCTCGACGGGATCGCCAACATGTCCGTGCTCGAGCTGAGCGAGCTGCTCAAGGAGTTCGAGGAGCGCTTCGGGGTCACGGCCGCGGCGCCCGTGGCCGCCGCCGCCCCGTCGGGTCCGGCCGCCGCCGAGGCGGCGCCGGCCGAAGAGGAGAAGGACGAGTTCGACGTCATCCTCACCTCGGCGGGCGACAAGAAGATCCAGGTCATCAAGGAGGTGCGCACCCTCACCAACCTGGGCCTCAAGGAGGCCAAGGACCTGGTCGACGGCGCCCCCAAGCCCGTCCTGGAGAAGGTGGCCAAGGAGGAGGCCGAGAAGGCCAAGGCCCAGCTCGAGGGGGCAGGAGCAGCGATCGAGGTCAAATGAGCGACGGTCCCAGCCATCCGGAGGAGAGGTCCCACCCCGGTGGGGTCCCCTGCTGACCCCCCAGCTCCTTGACCCGGACGGGGCCTGCGCCCTAGCCTCTCCGCTGCGGCCCCCCGCAGGGGTTGTATTCCACTGCGCTCGCTTATATGCTAGAGGGTTGCCGTGCCCGCCCATCACGTCCCTTCGGCTCTAACCGCTTGATGAGGCGCGCCTGCGCGCCTCTGTCCCTCGGCCCGCGCGCCGAACTGCGCCTCAAAGAGGAGTAGGTCTTGCCCTCTCGTTCCAGCATCCCGGAGCGTCGCTTCTCATTCGCCAACCTCGACGAGGTCCTGCCCCTGCCGGACCTGGTCGCCATCCAGCGGGACTCGTTCCGGTGGTTCCTCGACAGGGGACTGGCGGAGACGTTCCGCGATATCAGCCCGATCGAGGACTTCACCGGCCAGCTCCGGCTGGAGCTCGAGTTCGACCCGACCGACCAGGACCTCCGCCCGCCTCCGAAGTTCACGATGGAGGAGTGCAAAGAGAAGGACATGACCTACGCCGCGCCCATCTTCGTGCGGGCGCGGTTCATGAACGCCACGACCGGCGAGATCAAGGAGCAGACCGTCTTCATGGGGGACTTCCCGATGATGACGGACAAGGGCACCTTCATCGTCAACGGGACCGAGCGGGTCGTGGTCAGCCAGCTCGTGCGCTCACCGGGAGTCATCTTCCAGCCCGGACGTGACGCGAAGACGATCGTGACCGGGACCATCCACCCCTACCGGGGGGAGTGGATCGAGTTCGACGTGGAGGCCAAGCCGGGCAAGGACATCACCGCCGGCACCAGAGTGGCCCGCAAGCGCCGACTCTCGCTCTTCGTGCTCCTCCGGGCGCTCGGCTACGAGGACGAGGCCTTTCTCGGCCGCTTCGTGCGTCACTTCGATTTCCTCGAGGGCCAGTGGGAGAAGGAGCGGGAGCTCGCCCCCAGCCGCGACGAGGCGCTGCTGGAGATCTACAAGCGGGCCCGTCCCGGGGAGCCCCCGTCGGTGGAGTCCGCCCGGGCCTATTTCGAGAACGCCTTCTTCAACCCGAAGCGCTCGGACCTGACCCGGGTCGGTCGCTACAAGCTCAATCGCAAGCTCGGCCCCGAGATCGAGCGCATCTCGGAGCTGCTCGACATTGATCTGGAGCGCCCGGCCGACGGACAGGGCGTCCTCAGCCCCAGCGAGATGCTGGCCGCGTCGACCTACATGCTCCACCTCGCCAACGGCGAGCCGGGGTACCGACTCGACGATCAGGACCACTTCGCCAACCGCCGCATCCGGTCGGTGGGAGAGCTCATCCAGAACCAGGTCCGCGTGGGGCTGTCCCGCATGGAGCGGGTCGTCCGTGAGCGCATGACGACGCAGGACGTCGAGGCCATCACGCCCCAGACCCTGATCAACATCCGTCCGGTCGTGGCCGCGATCAAGGAGTTCTTCGGCACCAGCCAGCTCAGCCAGTTCATGGACCAGCACAACCCACTGTCCGGCCTGGCCCACAAGCGGCGCCTGTCGGCGCTCGGCCCGGGCGGCCTGTCCCGCGAGCGGGCCGGGTTCGAGGTCCGCGACGTGCACACCTCCCACTACGGGCGGATGTGCCCGATCGAGACGCCCGAGGGTCCCAACATCGGCCTGATCGGTGCCCTGGCCACCTACGGGCGGGTGAACGAGTACGGCTTCATCGAGACGCCGTACCGCCGGGTGGTCGACGGCCGCGTGACCGACGAGATCGTCTACCTCGCCGCCGACGAAGAGGAAGAGCACGTCATCGCCCAGGCCAACGCGGCCCTGGAGGGTGACCAGATCGCCGAGGACCGCGTCCTCGTCCGCAGGGGCCCGCAGGGCGCCGGCGTGCGGGTGGGCGCGACCGTCACCTCCTACGGCAGCACGAGCGAGATCGACTTCGTGCATCCGTCCGAGGTCGACCTCATGGACGTGTCGCCCAAGCAGATCGTCTCGGTGTCGACAGCCCTGATCCCCTTCATCGAGCACGACGACGCCAACCGGGCGCTGATGGGCGCCAACATGCAGAAGCAGGCCGTCCCCCTCGTGGTCCCCGAGGCCCCCTTCATCGGCACCGGGGTCGAGGCCCGGGCGGCGCGCGACGCCGGCGACGTGGTCCTCGCCGAGGGCGAGGGCACGGTCACGGAGGTGACCGGTGACCACGTGGCCGTGGACTACACCGGCCGCCAGCGCGAGGGGGGCGCGGCGGGGCGCAAGATCCACCGCCTGGCCAAGTTCCGCCGCTCCAACCAGAACACCTGCATCAACCAGAGGTCAGTGGTGAGCGAAGGCCAGAAGGTCGCTGCCGGTGAGCTTCTGGCCGACGGGCCCTCGACCGACCAGGGTGAGCTCGCGTTGGGCAAGAACCTGCTCGTCGCCTTCATGCCCTGGGAGGGCTACAACTTCGAGGACGCCATCATCCTGTCCGAGCGCCTGGTGCGTGACGACGTGCTGACCTCGATCCACATCGAGGAGCACGAGGTGGACGCCCGGGACACGAAGCTGGGTGCCGAGGAGATCACGAGGGACATCCCCAACCTGTCCGAGGAGATCCTCAAGGACCTCGACGACCGGGGCATCATCCGCATCGGCGCCGAGGTCGATGCCGGCGACGTGCTGGTCGGGAAGGTGACGCCGAAGGGCGAGACCGAGCTCACGCCTGAGGAGCGCCTGCTGCGCGCCATCTTCGGCGAGAAGTCCCGCGAGGTGCGCGACACCAGCCTCAAGGTCCCCCACGGCGAGTCCGGGAAGGTCATCGATGTCCGGGTGTTCTCCCGCGAGGATGCCCACGAGCTGCCGCCCGGGGTGAACCAGCTGGTGCGGGTCTACGTGGCCCAGAAGCGCAAGATCTCCGAGGGCGACAAGCTGGCCGGCCGCCACGGCAACAAGGGCGTCATCTCCAAGATCCTGCCGGTCGAGGACATGCCCTTCCTGTCCGACGGCACCCCGGTCGACATCATCCTCAACCCGCTCGGGGTCCC
>DASXYV010000392.1:0-3236 GCA_036502305.1 Acidimicrobiales bacterium | reverse complement strand
ACTCCCTGCAGCAGGCCCTGGGCGACCCGACCGCGCTCCTAGGCGAGCTGCAGACGCCCGCCCAGCGCCAGCTGCTGAGCCAGCTGGAAGCACTGACGGCAGCCATCGAGGGCTACGTGGACCACGTCATGGACACGGTCGGACACCGACTCATCAGCTCGTACGGGTCGCTCACCGAGGCGCTCCGCCGACGCCGGGTCGAACGGGGCGAAGCCGACCGGTTCGTCGAGCGGCTGTTCGGCCTGGAGCTCGGCCAGGCTCAGTTCGATCGGGGTGCCACCTTCGTGAAGGGCGTCGTCGAGCGGGGCGGTGAGCAGGCCCTGGCCCAGCTCTGGACCTCAGCTCGCCATCTGCCAACACCTGCGGAGGTGGACGCCCCGGGTCTGTGGCTCGAGCGGATCAGCATCCCCACCGACGACGACTGACCGACTCCGCTCACACGATGATGATGCGGTGCTCGGTGACTCGCCCGTCGGCCAGACCCAGCCAGCCCATGGTGTGCGACGGCTGGCGCCGACGCTCGGTGGGCGAGCCGGGATTGAACAGACGCTGACTGCCGACGCCGACCATGTCGACGGGCTCGTGGCTGTGGCCGAAGACCACCACGTCAGCAGTGGGGAACTGCCGCCACAGCCTGGTCTCCCGGCCGCGACGGGGGCCGCTGTCGTGGACCATGGCGACCGACACACCAGCCAGGTCCACTACCTGGGTCTCCGGAAGCACCCCCGCCAGGTCGCCGTCGTTGTTGCCCAGCACGGCGTGGGTCGGGGCCAGGTCTCCGAGCTCGGTGAGCAGGTCGTGGTCGACCACGTCGCCGCCGTGGAGGATGACGTCCGCCCGCTCGAGCACGGCGTAGGCGGTGGGCGGTAGGCGCCGTCGCCCGCCGCGGCGGATGTGGGTGTCGGCCAACACGGCGACGCCCAGCGCGCTCACGAGCCCGAGGCGGCCAGCCCTCCCGGCCACTCCTGGCCCGGCCGCGCCAGCTCCTTCTCCAGAAAGGCGGCGACGTCGGTCTCGCCCGCGGCCCGGATCCCCACGATCGGCGTCACGGCCACGATGCCCCGAGTCACGATGGCGGTGTCGGTGTCCGGATCCAGCTCGACATCAGTATCCCGCAGCTCGACCTGGAGCCTCCCCCCGCCGGCATCGGTGATGGCGCTGCGAACAGTCCCGAACGACGCCAGGGGAGCCAGGCGCACGCCAGCGAGATCCGATGCGGCCACGTTGGGCACATTGAGGTTGACGACCGTCGTCTTCGGGGCGTCGATGAGCCACCTCGTCGCCAGCACCGCCAGACGGGCGGCAGTGCCCCAGTGGATCACCTCACCGGCACCCGTGCTCACGGCCAAGCCGGAGATGCCGAAGTTGGCCGCCGTGAGCGCTGCGCCGACGGTCCCCGAGTGCAAGGTCGACCGCCCCGTGTTGTGTCCGGGATTGATACCCGAGACGACGAGCTCGGGCGGAGTACCGAACCCGCCCAGGCGGGCCAGCAGGACGATGAGCGCCGGCGGTCCGTCCACCCCCAGCGCCTCCAGCCCCTGGGCACCGGGCAGGGAGACCGACTCGTAGGAGATCCCCTGCTTCTGGGCGACCGGGCCGATGGCGGAGCTGCTGCCGCTGCAGTCCTCGAGCGGCGCCGCCACCAGGATGTCGTGCCCGTCCTCGGCCATGGCAGCGGCGAGCGCCGCCAGCCCAGGGCTGCCGACCCCGTCGTCGTTGGTGACCAGTACGCGCATGTGGAGGGCGAGCTGACGCCAGCTACGCCTGTTCGTCCATCTCTTCGGGGATGCCGAGATCCCAGTCGAGGAGAAGGTTCTCCCGCTCGGCGTCTCGAACCACCCGCTCCCGGTTGCGGCGGAACTGGGGGTCGTGGGGAGGAAGCAGCACCAGCCGGGCCAGCGTCCGCTGCCGGAACTCCTCGATCAGGGCACGATCGCCGAAATCGGACTGCACCTCCCAATGGGGGGCAACCGGACCCAGGTAGACCACACGAACGTGCCCCCGGGGAGGCTGCGGTGCCTCCAGATCCTCGGGCAGCTGCGACATGATCTCCTCCTCGGCGTCGTCACCGCGCCGGCTTCCCTTCTCGGGCCGCCGTGCGATTGGCTCCAGGTTAGTGGGGCGCCATCCCGGGGCTCCTCGGCGACGTACTCCATGCCAGACCAATCGGCCCGAGAACCGTCGGGCCAGGAACCAATCGGCCCGTCCCAGCGTTGACGAAGAAACGGAGGTGACATGGACACCGAATGGATGACAGCGGGCAAGTGCCAGGACATGCCCCCGTCGGTCTTTTTCCCCAACGATGGTGTCGGGGTCGAGGTCGCACGCCGCATCTGCGTTGACTGCCCGGTCAAGGCTCCGTGCCTGGAGTACGCCCTGCTCAATCGGATCGATCACGGCGTCTGGGGCGGTGCCTCGGAGCGTGAGCGTCGGCGGATCGCCCGGCGGCGGAGGCTCGAGACGGTCACTGACCGCTGAGGGTGTCGACCACTTCGCGGGACAGCGACCTGAGGTGTCCCAGCAGGCTCAGCTGGTGAGGCTGGGGAACCGAACGGACGGCGGCCCGGACATCGGTGGAAGGTCCGTCGCCGACCGCCGTGAACACGGTCGGTCCGCCCTGCCAGGTGACCACCTCTCCCCCCGCCCACTGGTAGCTGCGGTTCGACCCCGAGAGGTGACCGGGCTGCTCGAAGATCGACAGTCCGTGGACGCCGTCGCTGTAGACGACCCGTAGGCCACCGGCGACGGACTCGGTCCGGATCCGCTGGTATCCGTCGGCCAGCTGTGTCGGCGCCGAGTACTCCTCCGACAGTCGAGCAGGAGCGGGCTTGGCGGTAGACCGGGCCGACGAGCTGGCAGGCGAGCCCGGCGCGTGGGTCAGGCGCAGGGTCAGATTGTCGAACTCCATCGACCGCACGACCGAGCCGTCATTGTCGAGCTCGGAGCGGGCGAGAACCAGTCCCGTGGCCTGGTCCAGGGCGAGGGTCTCCCTCGCCCCTGCGCCCGACGAGATCTGCAACGCGGTCGTCGGCCGGCCGGCGACGACCGGCCCGTTGGTCGCGGTGGTCTGGTACTTGCCCGACAGCGAGGGCAGCGGTCCCACCTCGGCGGGCCACTCCACGCCCTGGGATCCGCTCCGTCCGCCGATGCGGACGACGCCGCCGGCACCCTGCACGGGAAGCCGCACGGTGTGGACGCCTGCCCGGTCGACCCACATGAACTGCACGAGACCGTCG
>DASXYV010000391.1:0-2825 GCA_036502305.1 Acidimicrobiales bacterium | reverse complement strand
AGCGGCTCCTTGTCCTCCTGGAGGTCCCGGTTGTAGGAGAGAGGAAGACCCTTGAGCGTGGTCAGGATGCCCGTGAGGTGACCGACGAGGCGGCCGGCCTTGGCTCGCAGGAGCTCGGCCACGTCCGGGTTCTTCTTCTGGGGGAGCATCGAGCTGCCCGTAGCGTAGGTGTCGTGGAGGTGGAGGAAACCGAACTCCTCTGTCGACCACAGGGCCACCTCCTCGCCCAGCCGGGAGAGGTGCACACCGAGGAGGGCGAGATCGAACAGGGCCTCAGCCACGAAGTCGCGGTCGCTCACAGCGTCGAGGGAGTTCTCGAACCGGCTGGCGAACCCGAGATCGGCAGCGACCGAGTCGGGGTCGAGGGCGAGCGACGAACCGGCCAGGGCCCCCGCGCCGAGTGGCGAGACGTCGAGCCGGTCGACGGTGGCGACGAGGCGGTCGACGTCGCGCGCCAAGGCCCAGCCGTGGGCGAGGAGATGATGGGCCAGCAGCACCGGTTGCGCCCGCTGCAGATGGGTGTACCCGGGCAGGTAGGCGTCACCGGCCTCGTCGGCCCGGTCGGCCAGCACGGTCTGCACCCCGAGGATCGCCCGGGCCAGGGCCCGCAGCTCGCGCCTGGTGTAGAGGCGCAACGCCGTCGCCACCTGATCGTTGCGACTGCGGCCGGCGTGCAGCTTGGCCCCGACCTCCCCCGCCAGCTCGGTCACCCGCCGCTCGACGGCGGTGTGAATGTCCTCGTCTCCCTCGGCAAAGGCGAACTCCCCGCCTTCCAGCTCCGCCCCGACCCGGTCGAGGGCGGCGAGCAGCGCGTCACGCTCGTCGGCGGTGAGGATGCCGGCCCGCTCCAGCCCCCGTGCGTGCGCCCGCGAGCCGGCCAGGTCGTCGGCCGCCAGGCGCAGGTCGAACGAGAGGCTCTCGGTGAACGCCACCACCGGGTCGGCGGGCGCCACCCCGAAGCGCTCCTTCCAGAGGCTCATCGAGTCGGTGGCGGCTGGCGTGACGAGGGCGGCTGGCGGGCGGCCCACGTCTCGACGCCGAGGCCCCACAAACGCACGAAGCCCGCCGCATCCTCATGGTGGAAGGCGTCGGCCGCCTCGTAGGTGGCCAGCTCGTAGTCGTACAAACCGACCGAGCTGCGGCGGCCGGCGACGAAACAGCGGCCGGGGACCTCACAGCGCAGCCGGACCTCTCCCGCGACGCGCCGCTGGCTCTCGCCGACGAAGGCGTCGAGGGCCGCCTTCAGCGGCGAGTACCACAGCCCGTCGTACACCAGCTCCGCCCAGCGCGGCTCGAGGCGGGCCTTCTCGTGGGCCAGGTCGCGCTCGAGCGTGAGGTCCTCGAGATCGGCATGGGCCATCAGCAGGGCCAGGGCTCCGGGACACTCGTAGACCTCACGGCTCTTGATCCCGACCCGGCGGTTCTCGACCATGTCCACGCGACCCCAACCGTAGGAGCCGACGACCCGGGTGACCTCGCCGATCAGCTCGTGCAGCGGCATCTGTCGACCGTCGATCGTGGTCGGGAGACCGTCCTCGAAGCCGAGCACCATTTCGACAGGCTGCTCCGCAGTGGGGGTCGTGAGCTCGAAGACCTCCTCGGGCGGCTGGGCCCAGGGGTCCTCGAGCACCCCGCACTCGATGGTCCGCCCCCAGAGGTTCTGGTCGATCGAGTACGGGCTGGTCCTGGTGACCGTGACGGGGATGGCGAAGCGCTCGGCGTACTCGATCGACTGCTCGCGGGTCAACCCCCAACCTCGCACGGGCGCGACGGTCTGCAGGTCCGGCGCCAGGGCGCGGGTCGACACCTCGAAGCGGACCTGGTCGTTGCCCTTGCCGGTGCAGCCGTGGGCGACGGCGTCAGCCCCGTGCTCCCGAGCGGCGGCGACCAGGTGCCGGACGATGAGAGGACGCGAGAGGGCGGACACGAGCGGGTACTTGCCCTCGTAACGGGCGTTCGCCCGCAGGGCGGGGGCGACGAAGTCGCGCGCGAACTCCTCGCGCGCGTCGACGACGACGGCTTCCACGGCGCCGGCAGCCAACGCCCGCTCGCGGAGTCCGTCGAAGTCACCGCCCTGTCCCACGTCGGCGGCGAGGGCAATGACCTCCATGCCCATCTCCTCGCCCAGCCACCGCACGGCCACCGACGTGTCCAGACCGCCGCTGTAGGCCAGGACCACTCGCTTGGGCACGCAACGCTCCTCTCGCTCTGTGTTCGTTCTCGAGCCGGACTCTCAGAGGCCGGCCCGGGCGGCGAGCCGTCGGGCCACCTCGGCCCCTCCCGCCCCCTCGGACGCCACCACGAGCACGGTGTCGTCGCCCGCCACCGTACCGATGACCCCGTCGAGCCCGGCTCGGTCGAGCGCCGACCCGACCACGTGGGCCGACCCGGGAGGGGTCCGCAGCACGACCACGTTGGTCGAGTGCACCACCTCGACCACCCAGTCGGCCAGCACCCGGCGGAGGTGGTCCTCCGGCGCCACCTGATCGCGGGGCAGCTCGGGGATGGCGTAGACGCTGTCCCCTCCCGGTACCCGGACCTTGACCGCCCCCAGCTCCTCGAGGTCCCGCGACACCGTGGCCTGGGTGGCCTCCACGTCCTCCCGCGCCAACAGCTCGACGAGCTGGGGCTGGCTGGTCACGGCATTGCCCTCCAGGATCCGGGCGATGCGGTGCTGTCGCTGGCTCTTGGCCAACTTCATCGACCCGTCCGGGCTGTGCCAGCCGCCCCGCTCGCCTCGGCAGCCGGCGTCGACGGGGCGCCGTCCGTCGTGGTGTCGAGCAGCCACAACAGCAGGCCGCGTGCGGCGTGGAGACGGTTCTCGG
>DASXYV010000390.1:0-2443 GCA_036502305.1 Acidimicrobiales bacterium | reverse complement strand
CAGCACACGAGCGACGGGAGGACACCAACCATGGCGCTGCCGCTGGACAAGCTGGGGACCGTCTTCGAGGAGCGCACGGCAGTCATCGACCCTGAGCGGGTCAAGGCCTACGCCGCTGCGACCAACGACGACAATCCCGCTTACACCTCGGGCAAGTACGCCCCGCCCGTCTTCGGCGTGGTGCCCACCTGGGAGGCCATGCAGCAGGCCGTTGTCATCGTCCCGCCCGAGGCGCTCATGATGGTCGTGCACGGCGAGCAGGACATGCACTTCCACCAGCCGCTCGTACCCGGCCTCGGGATCACCACCCGGGCCGAGGCGTTCAACCTCCGTCCTGGGAAGTCCGGCACCCGCTACACGATCAAGGTGCGAAGCACGACTGCATCGGGCGGGGAGCCCGTGCTCGACCAGTACGTCACCATGTTCATACGGGGGATGGCCGACGGCGAGCCCGGCGGCCCGGACAAGCCGGACCACACCTTCCCCCGGGAGTCGCGATCGGCGCCGGTGGGCGAGAACCCCGTGCATGTGGACGACGACCAGACCTTTCGGTACCGGGACGCTTCCGGGGACATGATGCCGATCCACGTCGACGACGCCTTCGCCAAGAGCGTGGGGCTGCCGGGCATCATCGCCCACGGGCTCTGCACCATGGCCATGTCCAGTCAGGCCGTCGTGAAGCTGGGAGCCGACGGGGACCCAAGTCGTGTGCGGCGCCTGGCCGTGCGGTTCGCAGGCAATGTCTTTCCGGGCGACGACGTGATCACGACGGTCTACGACGCCGGCACCGCCGACGGCAGACACGTCTACGCCTTCGAGGCCACAAGCCGGGGCGATCGGGTGATCACCCACGGTCGGGCCGAGGTCGGCGCCTGAGGTCCGGCCGGTGCGGGCCATGGCCCGCCCGGGAGGCGGGCCCAGTGCACAGGGAGGACTTTGATGGCCGTCCTCCGCCTGTTCGCGGCGGCCAGAGAAGCGGCAGGCACCAATCGCGCCGAGCTGCCCGGCGCGACCGTCTCGGAGATCCTGGACGAGGCCTGTGCCCGCTTCGGCGACGACTTCGCGCAGGTGCTGGCCGCGAGCCGGGTGTGGGTCAACGGAGAGTCTGCAGACGGCGACACGGCGGTCACCGCCACCGACGAGGTCGCCGTCCTGCCTCCGGTGTCGGGTGGGGCCGGCTGAGGCATGGCTTCAGTCGGCCGAGGGGGCGGTCAGCCCTTCTTGGTCTCCCAGAAGATCTTGTCGATCTCGCCGATCTGGTCGAGCAGGTCCTGGGCCACCTTCTCGTCGTTGGTCGCCTTCGACGCCCCCGCTGCCTTGGTCGCCTTCCAGAAGAGCTCGTGCAGCTGGGGATACTTCTCCAGATGCGGCGGCTTGAAGTAGTCCGTCCACAGCACCCAGAGATGGTGCTTGACCAGGTCGGCCCGCTGCTCCTTGATGAACACGGCGCGGGTCTTGAACACGTTGTCGTCGGAGGCGTTGAACTTCTCCATGCACGCCTTCACCGAGTCGGCCTCGATGCGCGCCTGAGCCGGGTCGTAGACACCACAGGGCAGGTCGCAGTGGGCATGGACCGGCTCTGGGGCCGAGACGCGGTCGGCGAGGGCGAGAAGACGGGAGGCGATTCGCATGAGGAAGCTCCTTGGGGCAGACGCTCGATGGGCTCGATAACTCCGGTTCCGCACGTGGTTACCCTACCGCCGGTCCCGAGGAGAAAAACACCCTGATGGGGCGAAGCCCGGCGTCGAGGGTGACCGCCGCCGTGGCCGCCGCCGTCGCCGCTGCCATCGGCCTGGGCCTGGTGCGGCGGGTGGAGGTCACCGGCGCCAGCATGCGACCGACACTCGAGCCCGGAGACCGTCTGCTGGTGCTGGCCTGGCGTCGGATCCGTGCCGGCGACCTGGTCGCCCTGGCGGATCCTCGCGAGCCCGCCCGAACCCTCGTCAAGCGGGTGGGCCGGGTGGACGACGCCACCCTGACGGTGCTCGGTGACGACCCGGCGGCGAGCACCGACAGCCGCAGCTTCGGTCCTGTTGCCAGGAAAACGGTCCTGGGGCGGGCGGTGTACCGGTACGCGCCAGGCGAGCGGGCCGGACCGATCAAGCGAGGAATCAGGGTAGGCCGCCACTAGTGTGACCAGGCGATGCGCAGCCTGGCTGTCCTTTCCATGCACACCTCCCCACTGGCGCAGCCGGGAACGGGGGATGGCGGCGGGATGAACGTCTATGTACGCGAGTTGTCGGCCGCCCTCGCCCGAACCGGCGTCGAGTGCGATGTCTACACCCGAGCCTGGTCGGACACCCTGCCGGCGACGGTGCGGGTCGAGCCCGGTCTCCGAGTGCACCACGTCCCCGCGGGCCCGCTGGCCCATCTGCCCAAGGAGGCCCTGCCCGGCGTGGTGGACGAGTTCACCGAGGGCGTGCTCGCCCGGATGAAGACGGGA
>DASXYV010000389.1:0-5881 GCA_036502305.1 Acidimicrobiales bacterium | reverse complement strand
GGCACAACGAACACCGACGCATGGCGGTGCGGGCGACCGTCGGGGTTGGTCTCGGCAAACACCAGCGTGATGTCGGCCACTGAGGCATTCGTAATGAACCACTTGTGGCCATTGATCACCCACTCGTCGCCGTCACGGGAGGCGCTCGTTCCGATCACTGTCGGATCGGCACCGGCCAAGAACGGCTCAGTGAGGGCGAAGGCGCTCGATATCTCACCGCGAAGGTTCGGCCACAGCCATCGTTCCTTCTGGGAAGCGGTGGCGCCGTGGGCGAGCAGCTCCATGTTCCCACTGTCAGGTGCCTGAACGCCGAAGACGGTCATCGACAACATGCAGCGGCCGATGATCTCCGACATCAGTGCCAGCTTCAGCTGCCCGAAACCAGAACCGCCGAGCTTCGGATCGAGGAACGCCCCCCAAAGGCCCCGAGCCTTGACCTGCTCCTGCAGATGGCGCTTGACCACCAGCCACTCGCTCGTCGGCAGCTCGTCGAATACCGGCTCGAGCGGGATCAGTTCACGGTCGATGAACGAGCGCATCCACGCGAGCTGCTCGGCGAACTCCGGATCCGTCTCAAAGTCCCACGCCACCTGCACCCCCGACAGCGTCATAACGACGGGATCACAGTGTAATCCGCCTGGAACGATCGCGCCATGCTGCCGGGTCCAGGTCTACTGACGTGCACACTGTCAGGGTTGACGTCACACGCAGGGGGTTGGTCGTTCGCAATCTCGGATGCTCGCGGCCATAGGGCTCTGGCACATAGTCCCTGCCGAAGCTTCGCGGACAGTCAGGCCGCGCGACACATGATTTTCGTTTGAGAGAGCCATGACCTACGGGCCGACCGCGGCAATCGGCGTTACGACGGTGGCTAACGGCAGTGCTGCTCGTCGACGATCCGTTGCAGCCTGCCGATGGTGTCCTCGTTGAGCCACTCGTGGAGGTGCTCGGGCACGGTGCCCTCGTCCAGTGCTCGCCGGGTGGTGTCCATTGCCCGCTGGAGGAGGTCGGCTGGCACGACTTCTGGCACAATCCGAAGGTCGTCCTCTGGGACGACGACATCCTTTTCCTGCCTATTTGGCGCCACGTCTCCATCTCCTCGAGTGCGCGAGCTGTTCAGAATTCGCAACCACCACGGCGGCATGAGGGACGACAACTTTGGCGCTAGGGCAGCGCGGGCTTGGTGCATCCGGGCCTTCGCCGCGCCCAGGGAGATGCCAAGCTCGGCTGCGACCTCAGCCTGGGTGAGTCCCTTCCAGTAGAAGAGCAAGACAGCCTCGCGCTGACCCGGAGCTAACTCGGCAACAGCCTGTTTCACGATCGCCGCCACCTCCGCCGCTTCCAAGTACTCCTCTGCGCTCGCAGTCGACAGGACCTCGGGCGCCAAACGAGCAGATGCCGGCGCGTGGAAGTCCTGCAGTCTGCGCCGGGCGAGGTTGAGGGCAATACCACACAGCCAGGACCCGAAGCGATCGTCGGAGCGGAGACGGTCCAAACTCACCAGAGCGACCATCGTGGCCTCCTGCACGACGTCCCAGGCCAAGTCGTGGTCGGAGAGCAGGCGACCAGCGAGGGCCAGCGCGGTTGGGCGATGGCGGCCCACCAGCTCGCCGAGGGCCTCCTTGTCGCCGCCCCGCGCCGCTAGCACCAGCTCGGCGTCAGCCGATCTCCGGCGGTCCTCGGCATGCGACACGCTCAATAGTGCCTCTGGAGGGGGTTAGGGTTAGTTGCTATCGGAGTTGGCAAGCGGCTTGCCACCAAGATTGGGGGTCGCGCCTATTCAACCGAGGCGGCTCAGGTGAAGCTGGGGATGAGTACGACGCTCGCGATTACGCAGGGAGGGGAGGCCGTCTTCAGCGGGAGCGCGAGGCCCCGTGGTGGATGACTCGGCGGCCCCGCCCAGAACCCGCCCCGCAACGATCGACGGGAGCGCACCCCGCCTGGTCACTCGTAGCGGAGGGATCCCACCACCTCCATTCGGGACGTCCGCCAGGCCGGGAGGGCGGCGGCGACGAGCACGACGAGGCCAGCGAGCGGGCCGTAGACGAGCACCGATCCACCTGCCAACCGGAACGGCTCCTTGTAGCCGATGAAGATGGGGATGACCTGACGGCTCGCCTCGTACTGCCCGACGGCGCCGAGGATCCCGAGGGCCACGCCGATGAACGCGACGACTGCGGCTTCGCTCATGACCATGAGAAACAGCTCCGACGGCCGCATGCCGACTGCGGCCAGGAGACCGAGCTCTCGCCGGCGCTGGGCCCCGACGAGCAACAGTGTGGAGAGGACGGCCACGAACGCCACGACGAGCAGCCCCCGCTGGAGGGCCCAGAACGGAGCCAGCTGGCTCCGCACGTCGGACGAGACGCTGCCCGCCAGCTGGGCCGGCGTCTGCACCTGCAGGTCGGGGTCGAGATTCGCCGAGGTGACTTCCCGGGCCAGCTGGTCAAGGGTCACGCCTGGGCTGGGACGCAGTCCCACCTCCCCAGCCGGTTGAGGCCCGTACAGATCGGTGAGCATGGACATCGGCATGGTCACGACGGAGCCTGCGAAGTCGCCGTTGAGCCACACGCCCTGCACCGGTACCATCGCCACACCGGTGGGGGTGTCCAACGAGAGGAGCGAGCCCGGCCGCAGGTGGAAACGCCGGGCCAGCCCGACGCCCACGAGCGTCTGTCCCCGATCGAAGGCGGACCGGTCCTTCGTCCCCGCCACCACATCGAACGGCAGGTTCTGGTTGTCCTGGCCTTCCACCCCGATGAGGTCGGAACTGGCGTGGCCGCTCCCGACGATCGCCCCGCTCTCGACTCCGGCCACGCCCGGCAGGCGTCGAAGAGAGGCCAGCACCGCCGGGGGGATCCGGGCGTCGATGTCGATGGCGTTGTTTGGCGGGAGCGTCGACACCCGCAGGCGCTGGTTGCTGGTCTGGGTGATGGCCGATGTGACGGCGTCGTGGATAGACAGGTCGAAGCTGGCCACGACGAAGGCGATGGCGACCGCTGACGCCACAGCTACCGCCATCACACCCGTCCGCCCCGGGTTGCGGACCAGGTTGGCCAGTCCCAGCCCGACTGACGCGTTCCTCCCTCGCCATCGCTGAAGGACCCACAGCGCGACGCCGGGTGCCGCGGCTCCGACCGCCAACGTGAAGGCGGTGATGGCGCCGACCAGCGCGACCGGTCCGAGCCGGACCTGCCACGGGTACAGCGCCCCGTGGAACCCGGCAGCCCACGAGATCGCCACACCCGCGAGGCCCAGCGCCAGGAACAGCGCGGCCCGTCGCCACCGGATCCGCGGTGCCGTCTCTTCCCGCAGCCCGCGGTTCGAAAGTTCAGCGGCGACATCCATACGCAGGGCCCGCCGGGCCGAGAGCCAGGCCGCGACGACCGCCAGCACCATCCCCAGCAAGGCGCCGAGCACGAACGGCTCGGGCGTCACGTGCACGGACACGGCCACCCCGACCGCCCGCCGGGTGAAGCCAGAAAGGCTGGCCGTGACCGGCTGGGCGAGCGCGACGCCGCCGAGCGTTCCGAGCACCCCGCCCGCCAGGCCCAACACCCCGGCTTCGGCCAGCACGCCGGCCATCACCCGCCAGCCGCCCCCCATGGCGGCCACGATGGCCAGGTCCAAGCGGCGCTCCTCAAGGGACAGCGCCACCGCGTCGTAAACGAGCACGCCCGCGATCGCCAGCGCGAAGAGCCCCATGAGCCCAAACAACGGGATCAACGTCGACACGACGACCGTGGCCGCCGGTGGCGGGTCCGTCGAGCGCAGCACCCCGTTCCACGGCCCGACCGCTCCGGCCAGACGCTGGCGTAGGGCCGCGACGTCGGTCCCGGCAGCGGGCATGACGTACACGACGTCGAGGCGGTTGGGCCGGTCGAACATGGTCTGCGCCTCGGCGAGTGGCAGCACGACCACCTGGCCGCCGCCGACGGCGTCGAGGCTTGGGGCCACGAGAGCGCCACCGAGCGGCACGCGGCCGTTGTCGGTCAACAGGACCCCGTCGGGGCCGAGCCTGCTGACAACCGCGGACGCCACGACCGGTGGTGCGACCCCCTCGGACCGGCCTGCCGGGCCGGCGGTGTCCTCAAGCCGGCCTCCCGGGCGGGCCGCTGCCCTCCTCGTGGCCGGAGGGCTCCCAGCCTCACACGGCAGGGAAGGGACGAGCGCCTGGGCTCGGCAGTCGACGCCCACAGCGAGGACGGGTTGCACCGAACTCCCGGTCCTTCCGGTGACGGTTCCCAAACTGCGACCGGGAGCGCCCGGGCCCGGGTCGGCCAGGGTAACGGCCTGCACCATCGGGACGGCGGCGGCCACGCCTGGAGTCCGCTCGACCGTGGCCAGCACCTGCGCGTCGAGGCCGCCTCGGGAGGTCGCGCCGACGACCCTCAGGGGCGCCGGTCCGGCCACCCTCCTCCCGAACTCGGCGAAAGAGCGCGTCACGCTCGTGGTGGTCACGACGACCGACACGCCCAGGGACACGCCGGCAGCGACAGCAACCGTGCCCAGGCTGACGCGCAGGGGCTGGCGTCGGAGCCGGCGAAGGTTGAGCAGGCGGAACAGGCGAGTCACGCGACCCGACCGTCGCGCAGGGTGAGGACGCGTCCAGCGCGGCCGGCGGCGCGCTCGTCGTGGGTCACCATGAGGAGGGCCGCCCCGACCTCGACCACCTCCGTTACAAGGACGTCGAGCACCTCTTTGCCCGTCGCCGAGTCCAGGTTGCCCGTCGGCTCGTCAGCGAGAAGCAGGCGGGGCCGAGCGACCAGGGCCCGGGCGATGGCGGCGCGCTGCATCTCCCCGCCCGACAGCTCGCCGGGCAGGTGGCCGGCCCGGTCCGCCAGCCCGACCTGGGCGATCGTCTGGCCGACGACCCCATCCGCCCTCCGTCCGTCGAGGAGCAGCGGCAGGCCCACGTTCTCGGCGACGGTAAGGGTCGGGATCAGGTGGAAGAACTGGAAGACGAAGCCGATCTCTCGCCGCCGCAGCCGGGCCCGCTCGCCGACGCTCAGCCTGCCCAGGTCGCGGTCGTCGAAGAAGACCAGACCGTCGTCGGGCTGGTCGATCCCGCCCGCCAGGTGCAACAGGGTGGACTTGCCGGAGCCGCTCGGCCCGACCAGGCTTACGAACTCCCCCGCTCCCAGCTCCAGCTCGACTCCGTCGAGGGCGACGACGTCCTCACGGCCCCTCCGGAACCGCTTGGAGACCCCATCCAAGCGCAGCAAACCCATCGCAACCCCCAGCGCTTACCCCAGCGGTAGAGCTGGGCGGAAGGCTAGAGAGCGGCGCTGATGTCCCGCAACCTCATTTGCCTGTGCCGACGGCGGTGATCGCAGCGGTGTCCTCCGCGGTCGGCAATCCTCAACTCGAACCGAACGAAGAATGCACCACGTTTGGCGGTCGTCGCTCGCAGGCGGCGGCCAGCCGTTCCCCAAACGACACCACGAGGGCCTCGTCCAGCTCGGGGAAGAAGTGACCATACCGGTCGAGCGTCACGGTGATCGACGAGTGGCCCATCGGGCTCTGTACGGCCTTCGGGTGGATACAGACAAGCAGGACAGTGATCTCGTCTCGGGGCAGGACGACTTCGACAGCCAGTTCCTCTGGCTCGCTCCAGCAAAGCCGGAAGAGCTGGAGCACGCGTACGAAGGCCTTACAGAGGAAGGAGAGCCACAACCCGTCTTGGCTCACAGCCTCATAGTGGCGAAGATCCAAGTGAAGGACTCGGACGAGGTTCTCGGCACCCACGCGGTTGGGGCTCGCGCACCAGCTCGACGGTCGACGACGCGGACCTCGGTACCCTTCTTGCCCTGGCCGCGGACACAGAACCCGCCACTCAGCCTTGGACCGTGTTGTGCGGGAGGTTTCGCCGCCACAGCTC
>DASXYV010000388.1:0-4734 GCA_036502305.1 Acidimicrobiales bacterium | reverse complement strand
CCGCGTCGTTGGCCGACAGCATGAGCATGGCGTGGAGCGTGTCGGTGAAGCTCCAGACCTGTCCAACCTTCATGCCCAGGTTCACCGACTCGGTGCCGGCGGCCACGGGGCTGACGGGCACCATTGCGTTCGGTGGCAGGTGCTGGACCGAGACGATCGCCGTCAGCACCTTGCTGATGCTGGCAGGCCGCATCGGCGTGTGGTCGTCGGCGGCGTTGACGACGTTGCCCGTGTCGGCGTCCACCACGACCCAGGCCCTCGGCCCCAGCGGAGGCACCAGGCCCGGGGTGCCCGGTGGGGGCAGGGCGGGAGGTGCAGCGGCGGGCGGCGGAGGAGCCGGCGCCGCCGCGTACGCGGACTGCGGTTCCGAGAGCACAGCGGAGAGGATCACGGCCAGAAGCCCTAGCAGGGCAACGAGGGGGTGGCGTCTGACCGCCCACAGATCCACCGGTCAAGAGTAGGACCCCAGTGGGCGCCGCGTTGTGCCGTCTGGCGCGTTTTCCACCGCGTTGCGCGCGGCGGCCCCGTTACTTCTTGGCCGGCTCGAAGTAGGGGTTGTCGCCGCTGGCGTGGTCAGTCACGTCGACCACCGACGTCACCTCGGGGATAGCGTCAGTGATCGCCACTTCGATGCCCTGGCTCAGGGTGACCTTGGCCAGCCCGCAACCTTGACAGCCGCCGCTCAGGCGGAGGTAGGCGGTGGCGTCCTCGACGGCCACCAGATCGGCCCGGCCTCCGTGGGAGGCGATGCTCGGATTGATCTGGCGGTCGAGCACGGCCACCACTCGCTGGGCGACGTCCCCGCTCAGGTCTGCCGGTGGCCGGTCACCCATGGCCGGGCTCCCCGTAGAGGGCGGGGAGTTGGGGTTGATGATGACCATCCCCGCGTCCTCGCCGGCGCCGCTCACGTCGAGCGTGGCGCCGCGGATCTTGTCCACAGTGGCCTCGGGGATCACGATGGTGAGCTCGTCGTCGTGCTGTACCAGGTCGTCGGGGCCGGCGTCCGCCGCCGCCTCGAAGTACATGTCATAGGTGTAGTTGGAGCCGGCGACCCCGCTGACCTCAAGCCAGAGGGCCAGGCGATCACCGTCGGTCTCCGACGCCCGGACGTCGAGCACCATGCCGCGGGCCCGGTCGCTCACCTTCAGCACGGGCTGGAACTCAGGTGTCTGCTGCGAGCTCATATCGTTACCCCTGACGGTAGCCTCGCCTGAGATGTCATCGTCCGCTTCTTCCGGCCGGCCCTCCGGGCCTGCTGATTCCCCGCAGCGGCCTCCTGGGCCCGATCGAGGACATGGGCGGACGGGCCATGTAGACATGATAGGTCCGTGGCCCGCCTTCTCCTGATCCTTCCCACGGCCACCTACCGGGCCACCGACTTTCTCGCCGCCGCCGCCGAGGTCGGAGCCGACGTCATCGTGGCCTCGGAGCGCCGCCAGGTGCTGGCCGACATCATGAAGGACCGGTTCCTCCAGATCGACCTGCGACGGCCGGAGGCGGCAGCGGCATCCATCCTCGCCCTCGCCCGCCGGCGCCCGATCGATGGCATCGTCGCCGTCGACGACCAGGGTGTGCTCGTGGCGGCGCTGGCTGCCGGCGATCTGGGCCTGCCCCACAACCCTCCCGATGCGGTGAGGGCGACGAGGGACAAGCTGGCCATGCGGGAGACCCTGGCCGGGGCCGGCGTGCCGCAGCCTCGGTTCGCCAGCGTCGGTCCGGACGAGGATGTTGGTGCGGCAGCGGCAGCGGTCGGCTTTCCCTGCGTGATCAAGCCCACGTCCCTGTCTGCCAGCCGCGGCGTCATCAGGGCGAACGACGCGCCAGGAGCCAAGCTCGCCGGCGACCGCGTCAGGGCCATCGTGGCCGAGGCTGGCGAGGATCCCGCCGGTCCGCTTGTCGTCGAGACGTATGTGCCCGGTGCCGAGGTGGCCGTCGAGGGATTGCTCAGAGGCGGAGCGCTGGAGACGCTGGCCGTGTTCGACAAGCCGGATCCGCTCGAAGGGCCATACTTCGAGGAGACGATCTACGTCACGCCGTCCCGCCTGGCGCCGGCCGTCGTGGCGGCCGTCGATCGGACGGCGGCCGCCGCCTGCGCCGCCATGGGTCTGGCCGAGGGGCCGGTGCATGTCGAGCTGCGCGCCGACGGCGCGACAGCGTGGCTGATCGAGGTGGCGGCCCGCTCGATCGGCGGCCTGTGCTCCCGCTCGCTGTCGTTCGGGGTCGGCCTCAGCCTCGAGCGGCTGATCGTGGCCCACGCCCTGGGCACGCCCCTGGAGGGTCTCTCGCGAGAACGGCGGGCGGCAGGGGTGATGATGCTCCCGATCCCCGCCCGGGGCCGCCTGGAGGCCGTCACCGGCCAGGACGACGCAGGCCGGGTGCGGGGCATCACGGGCCTGGACATCTCGATCGCGCCGGGCCGACCCGTCCGTCCGCTCCCCGAAGGGGACCGGTACCTCGGCTTCCTGTTCGCAAAGGGCGACACGCCCGAGGAGGTCGAGGCCAGCCTTCGCCGGGCGCACGCCCACCTCGACGTGCGCGTCGTCGATGACGAGCAGGGCGACGGTTAGCGTGGACGGAGTGAGAGTGCTGCTCCTGTCGACCTACGAGCTGGGCCATCAGCCCCTCCACGTCGCCTCCCCCGCGGCGGCGCTGGCGGGCGCCGGCCACGAGGCCCGCTGTCTGGACCTGTCGGTGCAGCGATGGGACGAGCTGGCGCCCGAGGCAGTGGACTGGGCCGATGCGGTCGCCTTCTCGGTGCCGATGCACACCGCCATGCGGCTGGCCGTGGCCGCGGCGACCGCGGTACGGCAGCGCCGCCCGGATCTGGCGCTGTGCTTCTACGGGCTCTATGCACCCATGGCGGGCGACGCAGCCGTTGCCGGCCTCGCAGCACGGGCGATCGCCGGCGAGTACGAGCCGGCCCTCCTCGCCTGGGTGGCCCAGGTGGCTGCCGAAGGCCGCCCCGGCGCCAGCCCGGTCACCGTCGAGCTGGGGAGGGGCCGGTTCTCCGCGCCGGCCCGGCACCTGCTGCCGCCCCTCGATCGCTATGCCCGCCTGGCCGTCGACGGGGAGGAGCGCCAGGTCGGCTATGTGGAGGCCAGCCACGGGTGCGCGCACCGTTGTCGCCACTGCCCGGTGCCGGTCGTCTACGACGGCCGCACCCGCCTCGTGGGCCAGGACGTCGTCGTCGCCGATGTCGCCGAGCTGGTGGGTATGGGTGCACGGCACATCACTTTCGGCGATCCCGACTTCCTGAACGGCCCGCATCACTCGCTCAGGGTGGTACGCGCGATCCACGAGCGCTTCCCGCAGCTCACCTTCGACTGCACGGTGAAGGTGGAGCACATCCTCGCCCACCGCGGGATCTGGGACGAGATGGCGACCGCCGGATGCCTCTTCGTCGTGTCGGCGTTCGAGTCTGTGAACGACGAGATCCTCACCCGCCTGGACAAGGGGCACACGGCAGCCCAGGCCGCCGAGGCGGTCCAGATCCTTCGGGCCCACGCGATCGAGCTCCGCCCGTCGTGGCTGCCCTTCACGCCGTGGACGTCGCTGCAGGACGTGGGCGACATGGTGGACTTCGTCGCCCGCCACGACCTCGTCCCCAACGTCGACCCGGTCCAGTACAGCATCAGGCTGCTCGTACCCCAGGGCTCGCTGATCCTGGGCGACGCCCAGCCGCCTCTCGGCCCGTACGACCCCGACCTCCTCAGCTACACGTGGCGATCACCCGACGCCCGGGTCGACGCCCTCCAGGCCGATCTGGCCTCGATCGCCGAGCAGGCGGCCGCCGACGAAGAGGCCGCAGGGACCACCTACCTGCGCATCCGGCGGGCCGTCGCCGAGGCGATGAACGGTGGGCGCCACGACGAGAGCACGGACGACACTGCCGACGAGGACGCCCTCGTCGGCGCCCGATCGGGAGCGGAGCGACCGCGTCTGACAGAGCCGTGGTTCTGCTGTGCGGAGCCGACCGCCGGTCAGTTCGGCTCCCTCGGCCGGCTGTCCGACTGACCGACGCGGGAAAACCGCCGCAGATACCGGCCGACGGCCACAGGCACGACTACCGTGGCCGCGATGTCCCGGTCGAGACGCGACGGCAAGCAGCCAGTTGGGGTTCACGAGTGGGTGAGCTTCGAGGACCCCGACGAGGACCGGACGTGGGTCTTCGACGTCACGTTCCTGCTGAGCCCGTGGACCTGCATCTTCGGTCGCGGCTGCCAGGGCGTCCTCACCGCGGCCGCTCCGGAGCTGGTCCAGGGCTGCTGCTCCTACGGCGCCCATTTCACCGACGAGGAGGACGCGGCACGAGTGGAGGACGCAGCGGCCACGCTCGGACCTGACCAGTGGCAGCTCGCTCATCGAGCGCGGGCGGGCGCCCTCAAGCGCACGCCCTCGGGCGACCTGGCGACGAGGATCGTCGACGGGGCCTGCGTCTTCTTGAACCGGCCGGGGTTCCCCGGGGGCGCCGGCTGTGCGCTGCACCTGGCCGCCGTCCAGGGGCACCGGGCTCCATTGGAGCTGAAGCCCAACGTGTGCTGGCAGCTGCCGCTGCGCCGCGAGGACGACGAAGGCGACGACGGGCACGTGACCTCGACGATCGGGCAATGGGAACGTCGGCACTGGGGCGCCGGCGGGGCCGAGTTCCACTGGTGGTGCACCGAAGCCCCCGATGCCTTCATCGGCGGCGAGCCTGTGTTCCGCACGATGCGCGACGAGCTCATCGCCCTGGTC
>DASXYV010000387.1:0-3831 GCA_036502305.1 Acidimicrobiales bacterium | reverse complement strand
GTTCGACGTCCACGAGCTCGACGCGGCGTCGAACAACGGGGTCGAGGCCATGCGGGACCTGGTGGCCCGGGCGGCTCTGGGCACGCCCGGTCGCTGGAAGGTCTACATCGTCGACGAGGTCCACATGCTGTCGACGGCAGCTTCGAACGCCCTGCTCAAGACGCTCGAGGAGCCCCCGGGTCACGTGGTGTTCGTGCTGGCCACGACGGACCCGCAGCGGGTGCTGCCGACCATCCGCAGCCGGACCCAGCACTTCGAGTTCCGACTCCTGAGCGGTGCCGCCCTGGCCGACCTCGTTCGTCATGTCCAGGACGACGCCGGTCTCGAGCTGCCCTCGGAGGCGGTCGACCTTGCCGTCCGGCGGGGCAACGGGTCGGCGCGCGACGCCCTCTCGGTGCTCGACCAGATCTCCGCCGCCGGTGCCGTCGAGGACGGCGTTGCGGTGCTCGACGAGCTGCTCCAGGCCATCACCGAGCGCGACGCGGGGCGGGCTCTCGTGGCCGTGGCCGAGGCCTGCGCCGCCGGTTGGGACGCCCAGCGGCTGGCCGCCGAGCTGGTCGAGCAACTGCGGTGGGGCTTCCTTGCCACCATGGCCCCGCGGCTCGTCCCGCTCACCGACGAGGCCCGCCAACGGGTCGACGAGCAGGCCAGGCAGCTGGGTCCGGCCGCCCTCGTGAGGGGCGTCGAGCTGGTCGGCCAGGCCCTGGTGGACATGCGCGACGCCCTTGACCCGCGCGCCACGCTCGAGGTCGCCCTGGTGCGTCTCGCCCGTCCGGACGCCGATCACTCTCCGGAGGCGCTCCTTGAGCGGATCGAGGGTCTGGAACGCCGCCTGTCGAGCCGAGGGCCGGCGACGCCGGCGGGTGGGGGCAGCCCGCCCGCGCCACCCGAGCCCGAGCCGGACCCGTCCGCGTCCGGGGCGCGGCCCGCCGCCAAGGGGGGCGACCCCGGCGGCAAGGCAGCGCTCGGGGCGGTGCGCCGCCAAGCTCGCTCGTCCGGCGACCGGAGCGGCAATCCGACCACCGCCCCGCCTGCTCCTGGCGCCGACCCCGGCGCTGGCCCGCCCCCGCCCAGCGCGAGCGCCGACCAGCCTCCACCCGCGCCCAGCGCCGGAGCCGGCCAGCCCGACCGCGACGAGCTGGTGAAGGCCTGGGGAGACTCAGTGCTCGCCGGTCTGAAGGGCCGGCCCCGCGCCCGGTTCCGGGCGGGACGATTCGTCGCCGCCCAGGAGGGCGTGGCCACCTTCGCCCTGCCCGACGAGATCCATCGTTCCTACAGCGAGGAGTGCCGGCTCGACGTGGAGGCGGCGCTCAAGGCCCACTTCGGGGTGCCGATCAGGCTCCGGCTGGTGGTGGACGACGACTCGCCGTCGGTCCCCGCTTCCCAGACCGTGGCCCATCAGAGCGTGGCCGACGACCCCCCCGATCCGGACGAGCTGACCGACGCTCCTCCGGGGTCGACGTCGGTGGAGGCCCGCCTGCTGCAGACCTTCCCGGGCGCCCGGGAGGTGCCGGGGATGACGGCGACGCCGCCCGGTTCGGACCGTTGACGGGCAGCCAGGACCACCTCCCGCTGTGTACGCCGGCCCCGTCCAAGACCTGATCGACGAGCTGGGTCGACTCCCGGGCGTCGGACCGAAGTCCGCCCAGCGCATCGCCTTCCACCTGCTGAAGGTGGACAAGGAGGAGGCCTTTCGTCTCGCCCGGGCCGTCTCCGAGGTGAAGGAGCGCACCTCGCTGTGCACCCGTTGCTTCAACGTGGCCGAGGCGGAGCTCTGCGCCCTCTGCACCGACCCCCGCCGAGATCCGTCGGTCGTGTGCGTGGTGGAGGATCCGAGAGACATCGTCGCCGTGGAGAAGACGGGCGAGTTCCGGGGCCGCTACCACGTCCTCCAAGGCGCCATCAATCCGATCGAGGGGATCGGTCCGGACCAGCTGCGCGTCCGGGAGCTCCTGGCGCGCGTCGAGCCCGAGGGCATCGCCGAGACGATCCTGTGCACGAACCCCAACCTCGAGGGCGAGGCCACGGCCATGTACCTGGCCAAGCTGCTCAGGCCGCTCGGCATACGGGTGACCCGGATCGCCAGCGGCCTCCCCGTGGGAGGCGATCTGGAGTATGCCGACGAGCTGACCCTGGGACGGGCCCTCGAAGGTCGCCGCGAGGTCGACGCCTGATCCCCAGGCGGCTCAGGAGGCGGGGACCTGGACCAGCAGGGCGTCGCCCTGCCCGCCGCCCCCGCACAGTGCGGCAGCGCCGAGGCCGCCACCACGACGGCCCAGCTCGGTCAGCAGCGTCAGGGCCAGGCGGGTCCCCGACATCCCGATGGGGTGCCCGAGGGCGATGGCGCCGCCGTTGACGTTGGTCACCTCGTCGGTGATGCCCAGGTCGTCCATCGACGCCAGCCCGACCGCGGCGAAGGCCTCGTTGAACTCGAACAGGTCGACGTCGCCGACCTGGCGCCCGGCCCTGTCCAGAGCCTGACGCGTGGCCCGGGAGGGCTGGGTCAACAGCGACGGATCGGGCCCGGCCACCATGCCGTAGCTCACGACCTCGCCCAGCGGTCGCACACCCAGCTCGTCGGCCTTGGCCCGGGAGGTCACCACCACGGCGGCGCCACCGTCGGAGATCTGGCTGGCGTTCCCTGCGGTGATCGTGCCGTCGCCCTCGAAGGCGGGGCGCAGCTTGCCCAGCGACTCGGTCGTCGTGCCCGGGCGCACGCCCTCGTCGGTGTCGATCACGACGGGGTCGCCCTTGCGCTGGGGCACCGACACGGCGACGATCTCGTCGGCGAACCGGCCGTCCTTGATGGCCGCCGCAGCTCGCTCGTGCGACGCGGCCGCCAGGGCGTCCTGGCGATCGCGGGCAATGCTGGCGGCCTTGCTGTAGCGCTCGGTCCCCGCTCCCATGGCGCACACGTCGAAGGCGCAGAACAGGCCATCGAACATCATCGAGTCGACGAGCGTGGCGTCTCCCATGCGGTAGCCGGCTCGGGCCTCCGGTAGCAGGTAGGGGGCCTTGGTCATGGACTCCATGCCTCCGGCCACGACGATCTCGGCGTCGCCGGCGGCGATCATCTGGTCGGCGAGGTAGATGGAGTTGAGCCCGGAGAGACAGACCTTGTTCACCGTCATGGCCGGCACCGTCATCGGGATCCCGGCCTTCACCGCCGCCTGCCGGGCTGTGATCTGGCCCTGGCCCGCCTGCAGGACCTGTCCCATCAAGACGTACTCGACCTGCTCGGGCGTCACGCCCGCCCGCTCGAGGGCGGCGGCGATGGCAAACCCGCCCAGGTCCATGGCGCTGAAGCCGGTCAGGGCACCCGACAGCCGACCAATCGGCGTGCGGGCACCTGCGACGATTACGGAACCAGGCATCGATGACCTCCCAGGCCGCTTCCGCGCCACAGTGTAGGTCCTCGCTACCGGAGAGTAAGTTGGGCGCCCATGCGAGACATCCTCGAGGCCATCCAGGCCGGAGCCCTCGGAGACCAGCTGGGTGCCCTGCCCATTCCCGATTCCTACCGGGCCGCCTTGGTCCGCAAGTCGGAGACCGGCATGTTCGAGGGGATGGAGTCGGCCGACAAGGACCCCCGCCGGTCACTCCACGTGGAGGAGGTGGCCGTCCCCGAGCTGGCGCCCGACGAGGCCTACGTCGCCGTGGTGGCCAGCGCCATCAACTTCAACACGGTGTGGACGTCCATCTTCGAGCCCCTGCCCACCTTCTTGTTCCTCGAGCGCCTGGGGCGCGAGAGTCGCTGGGGCGCCCGCCACGACCTGCCGTACCACGTGGTTGGCTCGGATGCCGCTGGCGTTGTCGTACGGGTGGGATCTG
>DASXYV010000386.1:0-1744 GCA_036502305.1 Acidimicrobiales bacterium | reverse complement strand
GGTCAGTGTGAGGCGCCGGTTGTGCCGGGTCAGGGCTTCGGATTCCTGGATGCGACGGAGGAGGCGACGGGGCACGCGCCAGTCCCGGCGCCCGGCGAAGCGGATGCGAACCCCCTTGCCGTTGAGCTCGTCCCGCCGGCGGACGAGGAGATCCTGGTTGAAATGCATCAGGTAGCGGACCTCGTCCGGGGGCCGCCGCCAGTTCTCGGTCGAGAAGGCGTAGACCGTGAACCACCGGATGCCCAGCTCCAGCATCCCCTCAACGGCGTCGAACAGGGCCTCCTCGCCGGCGCTGTGACCCTCGGTCCGGGGCAGGCCCCGCTTCTGGGCCCACCGGCCATTGCCGTCCATCACACAGCCCACGTGGACCGGGAGATGCCTGCCGTCGATGCCATCGAGGTCCACAGGGCGAAGCTACCCCCGGCCGCAGCCCGCCGGGGCTACCCCTCGAGCTGGGGCACGACCTCCTCGGCGATGAGGTGCAGGTGATCGAGGTCGGTCACGTCCAGGATCTGGAGGTAGACGGCGTCGGCGCCCACCTCCCCATAGGAGCGCAGCCGTTCGGCCACCTCGCTCGGGGTGCCGGTGGCGCCGCTTCGCCGGAGCTCGTCGACGTCGCGGCCCACGGCCCCCGCCCGTCGGATCACCTGGTCCTCGTCCGACCCGCAGCACACCGTCACGGCCGCCGACCGCACCAGACCCGCCGGATCACGCCCCAGCTGCTCGCACGCCGCCCTTACCCGCTCGTACTGACGCTGGCAGTCCTCGGGCGAGTGGAACGGCAGGTTGTACTCGTTGGCGTACCCGGCGGCCAGCCGGGGCGTCCTCGTGGCGCCGGCTCCACCCAGGACGATTGGCGGGTGCGGCCGCTGGATGGGCTTGGGGAGGGCCGGGCTGTCCTCGACGGCGTAGTGACGGCCCCGGAGGGTGAACCGTTCGCCCGGCGGTGTGGTCCACAGCCCTGACACCACCGCCAGCTGCTCCTCGAGCAGCTCGAAGCGCTCGCCTAGCGGCGGGAACGGGATGCCATAAGCCCGGTGCTCGCCGTCGTACCACCCCGCACCAAGGCCGAGCTCCGCCCGTCCGCTGCTCATGATGTCCACCTGGGCGACCGAGATGGCCAGGGGCCCTGGAAGGCGGAACGTCACCGGAGATAGGAGGGTGCCCAGGCGGATGCGGCTCGTCTCCCGGGCCAGCCCGGCCAGCGTGATCCAGGCGTCCGTCGGGCCCGGGTCGCCGGTCCCCCCGGTCACCCCCGGGATGTGCAGGTAATGGTCCGACCGGAAGAACGCGTCGAAGCCGCACTGCTCCGCCGTTCGGGCGAGCGCCAGCAGCTGGTCGTAGTTGGCCCCTTGTTGGGGCTCGGTGAAGATCCGGACTCGCACGAATGATCCTCTCAGCCCGACGCAGGCTCGTCACCATAGGCCGGCCCGGGAGGGCGGCCCGAGGACTCAGCCGGCTCAGCCGCCGAGACGCGCGGTGTTGACTCCTCGCCATCCGACACGATCTCGGGAGGTAACGACGGAAGCGGGACGTCCACGCCGCGGTGCCTGCGATGGGCGCTGACCACTCGGGCATGGTAGGCCCCGGCCTCGGCGACGAAGGCTGGGTCGTGGTACATGCGGCCGTCGAGAAGCGGCCCCGGCCGTCCGTCGATGATGGCCATGACGTCCTCCCCCGTCACCGTCTTGTTCGTCTCCAGGGCGTGCGCCAGAGCCAGCACCATGGTTCGATTGTCGTCGAG